>LVAK01000258.1 GCA_001604035.1 Clostridiales bacterium Firm_05 | reverse complement strand
AACGGAAATGCCCGTTGACCGTCGCATATTCAGATTGAAGGAGGTCAACGTCGTCCATATCATAGGCCGAATGGACGTCTCGCTCAAGGCCGCAGACGAAGCCTTTACGCTTGATTTCGACCAGGATCGTAAAATTAGCCCGGAAGAAAAACAGGCGCTTGCCGACAAGGCCCGCACCTCCGTCCTAGACAACATCGTGAGCGACTGGGTTGGAGCAATCAGTTTTTAAACAAGAAATGGACTTTTATGACTAACCGCAAATTTGTACCTGAAAATTTTAATGTAGATAACGAAGATGAAGTCAAGGCACTTTATCAGAGCCTGCTTGACGAAGATGTTGCAAACTCCCCCGAAGCCTTGCGCACATGGATTTTAAAATGGAGCGAATTGGGTTCGGTGCTTTCGGAAGTATCATGCCGCCGCTATGTCGCGATGACCTGCAATACCAAAGACGAAGCCGCCGCCAAAGCATACGAAGACTTTGTCAGCAATATCGATCCGATTTCTAACGAATACAGTGACAAACTCAATAAGAAGTTGATGTCTCACCCCGCCAAGGACAAGCTGAAGGATGAATTCGGCGTATGGTTCCGTAGCGTGCAGGTTTCGCTGGACCTTTTCTCCCCCGACAACATTCCGCTTGAAACCGAAGAGACGATGGCCGTGCAGGCCTACCAGAAGATTACGGGCGGTATGAGTGTTGAATTTGACGGTGGCGTCAAGACCATGCAACAGTTGAGTGCCTACCTCGAAAAGACCGACCGAGACTTGCGCGAACGCGCTTTCCGCACGATGTGGGACCGTCGCCTGAAAGACAAGGATGCTCTCGACGAATCCTTCGACAAGTTGTTCCAAATCCGCAACAAGATTGCGAAAAATGCGGGTTGCAAGGATTTTATCGACTACATTTTCCTCGCCAAGCGCCGCTTTGACTACTCCCCCGCCGACTGTAAGAATTTCCATGAAAGTGTCGAAAAACTGGTGCTTCCGCTCCTCAAGGAAATCTACAAGAAACGCGCCGACAAGATGGGCCTCAAGACGCTCCGTCCGTGGGATCTCTCCGTCGATCCGCTGAACCGCGCTCCGCTGAAACCGTACAAGAGTGGCGATGAACTCATCGAGAAGGTCGACCAGATTTTTGAGTCGATCCACCCGCAGGCCGGCAAGTGGGCACGCGAAATGCAGGCGAAAAAGTTGATCGATCCGGATAGCAGGCTCGGCAAGGCTCCGGGTGGCTACCAGATCGGCTTTGACGAAAGCCGCCTCCCGTTCATCTTCATGAATTCGGCGGAGACGGACCGTGACATTTATACGCTGCTGCATGAATCGGGACATTCTTTCCATCAGTATGCCCTCGCTAATCAGCCGATTCTCGCCTACCGCGATGTTCCATCTGAATTCGCCGAAGTCGCGAGCATGAGTATGGAACTCATCGGCATGAGCAACCTCAAGCCCTTCTACGGAGACGATTCCGAGGCAATCCGCCGTAGCATCGAAGGTGAGCTTGAGGACGTCATTTGGCTGTTCCCGTGGGTGGCAAGCATCGACAGTTTCCAGCACGAACTGTACAGCCGTCCGAACCATACCGCGAAAGACCGCGAAGCGATTTGGAAGGGAATTATGGACCGCTACGATGCTGGCGTGGACTACTCCGGTTTCGAGGCTGTTCGCAACAACCTGTGGCAAAAGCAGCTGCACCTGTTCGAGTGCCCGTTCTACTACATCGAGTACGGGATTGCACAGCTTGGGGCGCTACAGGTATGGGCTAATTTCAAGAAAGACCCGAAAAAAGCCATCGACGACCTGTTCAAGGCCGAAAGTTTGGGTGACAGCCGCCCGCTTCCGGAGCTTTTTGCCGCTGCAAACATCAAGTTTGACTTCACCGCAAAGACGATCGAGCCCCTGATGCAGGTCGTTTGGGACGAATTAAATTAGACGAAAGAACGGCTTTTCGTGCCAATAGACGAAAGACTAGAAAAAAAATGCATTTTTTTCGTAAAAAAGCCCAAAAAACGGTTGACAAACGAAAAATAAAATGGTATATTTGGCGCACATCCTGGAGGGATGGCC
>LVAK01000075.1 GCA_001604035.1 Clostridiales bacterium Firm_05 | reverse complement strand
TAAATGCGGCATTCAAGCAGGTATTCGGTCAGGCGCTTGAACCGCTGGGATTTCAGCTTACAAAAGGGAAGTATCCGTATTTTGTAAGAGTGATCAATGATGAAATACTTCATGTAATTACCATTCGTAGTGTTTCAGCTGGATTCCCTGATTATGGAGCGTTTGAACTTTATGGAGGCGTTGCTACAATTTACAGAAACAAAATTGACCTGGCTAAATCTCCTAGAGAAAACTTAAATTGGTTGAATTCAACAATAACTTTTTATCATCGTGCATATCCAGATAAGGATCTAAGGAATTCTATAAATAGGATTTCATATAAAAAAGACGAGTCTGAATCTATAATAAATGGTATTGAATACGCATTAATGATCGCAGAAAAATATATTTTGCCAGTAATCAGCCAGATTAACAGCATTGACCTATGTATAGATTATTTCAGTAAAACACATTCTACATTACTAAGTTTATATGACGAACTCGATAACTTTGGAAATGATAATCCAAATAATTTTTGTAATGAAGGACTTTTACATATAGCAACAGGAAATCAAGAGGCAATAATAAAGGGTTATGAATCACATTTAGACTGTATTAATTATAATATTCAACGTGGGAAATTCTATACACAAGATGATTATGAGAAAATATTCAAAAAATACAATTTAATAAAAGGAAAAAATGGTTTCGTTCCAGAATTATTTTCTTCTGCATTTAAAGAGTTGGAACGTCGAAAAAAACATAATATCGATGAACTAAAGAAATGTGGAATAATCGTTTAACCATTCAATTGTAAAAGTGTTTCACATTACAATATAGCCAATTATACCCGATCAAAAATTCCGTTCATCAGTTACAAATATTAATATTTGCAAAAAAGGATACGCCGAGGCGTATCCTTTTAAAATTATATGCGGTTACATTTTATATAAAATAACCTTTAGCGATTCCAGAAATTCTTCTCCATCCACGGCTGCATACCACCGTATGAAACTTCTATGTCCTTTCCGGCCTCGCCGAAGAATTTGAGTATGAGTGTTGCATCAGAACCGTCGATAACGCCGCTTTTGTCAACGTCTCCGGCAGCAAATTGCTCAGGTGTAAAGCTTTCGCCCTTACCTGCAAGCACTCTGCCGAATTCTCTCAGAACCCATGTTGCGTCTGATCCGTCAACTGATCCGTCATTGTTTACGTCACCGAGTTCATACTCCAATTCGGGATCTTCTCCGTCAACTATGCTGATATCTTCTATGGCTATTTGGGTGATCGAGAATCCTGTGTTTTTAGCTGCATCGCCGTCATTGAAGATCTTACCGGCTTCTGCTGCCAACTCATTTGTTTTTTCAATAAGCTGATCCTTGTCGCCGATATTATTAACAGCTTCACTGAAAGCCGCTGTCAGATACTCCTTGATAGCCTTAATGATCTCAACATCCTCGCTGTCATTCTCATCAAGTTCCTTTGCGCCCTCGACCTCAACATCAGCCTTTATTATACAGCTCCATGCACTTTCATTCTCATCCTTCGGAGTATGCTTGATCGGTTCCTCCGGAGCGTATTTGAGTGTATTCTTGTATACGTCAGATGTAGTTGTGGTAGTAGTGCCCGAAGTTGTAGTGGTTGTTGTTGAGCTTGAAGTTGTTGTGGTTGTTTTACCTGATGTTGTAGTTGTTGTCTTGCTTGAAGTTGTGGTGGTTGTCTTGCCTGATGTTGTGGTTGTTGTCTTGCTTGATGTTGTTGTGGTTGTCTTGCTTGATGTTGTGGTAGTTGTCTTGCCTGATGTTGTAGTGGTTGTCTTGCTTGAAGTTGTAGTGGTTGTCTTGCCTGATGTTGTAGTGGTTGTCTTGCTTGAAGTTGTGGTTGTTGTCTTGTTTGATGTTGTGGTTGTGGTTGTTTTGCTTGTAGTTGTGGTAGTTGAAGTAGTTGTTACCTTTTCCTTTACAGGGATCGCCCTTGTTTCAGTCTCGCCGCAGCTGCTGCAAATACGAGTTTCTTCGCCTTCGGTCGTTTCTGTTGCTTCCTTAGTTACTGTCCACTCGCTCCATGAGTGACCTGTTGCTTTCACTTTAAGCTCGTCAGCAGTCAGGAGTACATTGCCGTATGCATCTGCACTGTACTGTCCGCAGTGTGTACACTTCCAGTGTTCGATAGTTCCGTCCTTTGTACAAGTAGCATACTTCTCTAAGTAGTGTATCCACTCATGTCCGAATGCAGGTGTAGCTGTATCAGTTATTTCTATAAGACCGTTCTTGTCCTCAAAACGTTTGCCGCAGCGGCTGCAGGCCCAGTGTTCACCGACTCCGCCCTCTGTGCAGGTCGCCTCTGTTGCTTCGTGATGTACAAGATCGTGTCCCAGTGCAGGTATAACAAGATCATCTGCTGTAACAGCTTCTGTTCCGTCTGCATCTGCATATTTCTCGCCGCAGAGCTCGCACTCCCAGTATTCAGCAGTACCGGCTTTATCGCAGGTAGCAGGCTTTGCAGCACGCTTTATCAGTGAATGTTCTTCCGGCGGCAATGAGAATGTTTCTTCTCCGATATGACCGCAGTCGCATGAGAGATGATATGTACAGCCTGTGTCGCAGCTTCCTGATTCATGATAACCTACATCAGCTACCTTTTCAACATCATGGTGCTTTGGAGTGATACGCAGGAACTGTGAGGTTGTAGGATCAAGAGTATTTTCATCTGTCTTCTCATAGCTCTCGCCCTTAGCAGAAACGTCGAGATCAAGCTCATGTGTTGCCTCTGAAAGCTTGAATGACTCCTTCTGAGCGTCGGGAACAATATGTCCGCCTATTGTATATGTGTCTCCATTGATATCTCTGAGTTCAGGCTTAATATCTATCGTTCCGTTTTTGTAATTGACGCTTCCGTTATCTACATTGAATGCATAGCCTAATTCATCGAACTCGAGCGTTCCTGTACCGTTCAGATTGATGTCGCCGTTTTTGCTGTTAAAGCCATATTCTGTCAATCCTTTTCCGTGTTCTGTTATTGTCAGGCTGCCGTTTCCTTCAATAGTCAGATCCTTATCGGACCAGATCGCTGAATTTCCTAATCCAGCCCCCTGAATGTCGATCAGATTTTCACCGATGAGTTTTACAGTAAGATCATCCGGAGAATAGATAGTTGAACAGGTATAATACTTGGTGCCCAGCAGTTCGTCTGTTGAAGCCCTTACTCCCGGATCTTTAAGCTCAAAATTCTTGAGTGAAAGAGTCTTGGTCTCTGGATCGTAATTCCAGCCGTCCTTATCAAGGTCGCCCAGATTGTCATCTGT
The DNA here is from genome assembly GCA_001604035.1 of Clostridiales bacterium Firm_05. GTDB lineage: Bacteria > Bacillota > Clostridia > Oscillospirales > Ruminococcaceae > Ruminococcus. The sequence continues at coordinate 32,285 of LVAK01000075.1, read as the reverse complement.
AACAGCCATACGTCCGATATATAAGCCGTATTCCTGCTTTGCAGTGCGGAATGTCTTGGAATAAAGCTGTCCGTTAGCGCCTACCTTGTAATAAAGCCTATATTCTGTATCAGGTTTAAGTCCGCTAATGTGATCGGCCTTTGTGAAATGAGAATTATCCACGGATATTTGCAGATCATCAACGCTCTTACTTTCCTGATCCTTGAAGAAGGCATAGACTGAATCCGTTCCGCAGTTTATCTCAATGCTGTCCGGTGAAACAGTCTTTACTGTGTAGCTTTCACCTTCCTTGAATGATGTTTTGCTTACACGCTTGCCGTCCTTATCATAGATACCTAAAACAAAGGTGTCTTCAATTGCCGGCAGCTCAAATGTATTTTTGTCGTATAAGTATTCATCCTCAGAAGCTATCTTTCCGTCAGGTGCTAAAAGTGTAATGTTTACCTTGTAGGGCTCAGGTGGAGGTGTAACAGTTATTTCCGGTACATCAGAACGGTCTGCATAAATCTTTTCAAATGAATAATGGTTTTCCAACTGACACTCGGGATAGCCATCGCCGTCCGCATCGAAAACAACATCATAATATATTGTCATAATAGTTGAATTACCTGAACCGTATTCCTTGGACGGTGTTACTGTACTGTTATCATAGTCCATAGTACAGTAGTCCTTTTCATCCTCACCGGAAACGGCAACACTTTTTAAAACTACATCCATTCTCGGATCATCTGAGTGAATATGATCTTTAAGGCGGATAGTCTCGCCTACAACAGCTTCAACATCAGAGTCCATGTAATAATCAGGCATTACAGGAGGTGCTTCGCCGTCAAGTACCGTCAGTGTATCAGATTCAAGCAGCTCTATTGAACTCTTGTTATACTGACCTGTTGTATATGTGCTTTCCTTACCGTTTACGCATACTGCTACCTTGTCTGCAAAGACATCGCCAAGTTTTGTGAGTTCATCAGGAACCACGATCTTAACTTTGACGCCTGTCTGTACGCCCTTGACAAAGTAATTGAGCTGTTTGCCGAGGACACTTATGGGGTATCCATAAGCCCCTGCAATATCAATAGCATCTTCACCGTAAAGCGGAGTGATCTCGATATTTAAGCCTTCGTTATAGCCGTTGGTATAGACATTCACATCCTCCAGCCATTTGAGGAAGTTGTCTCCCTCTCTGACCTCTGTGGGGAAGTCCACATATACTGTGTCAATAGTTGTTGCATCATGGTCTGTCAGTGCAGGATAGGAGTATGTGATGATGTATACCTGTCCCGGTATCAGTCCGCCGCCTTCGGGATCAGGCACATACTCTCTGTATGTTTGTCCGGTGCTGGTATCAACAGTGCCGTCTGCCTGTTCAGCCGTAATAACATAATCAGCATAATCCGGTGCCTTGCAGTATTCATCTAACTCAACTGTTACCTCTACCCTGTAAGGCTTATAATACTCAACAGTATAATCCCTGTCTGCTTCGTTGTAGCCCTTATACCATTTTACATCAGTAATGTGATAAGGTGCATCCTCAGGAACAGAGATCGAATCGAAATCAAGCTTTTCTCCGATAACAGGCTGCTTGATGCCGCTTATCTCAAACTTATCATAATCGTTGGTGACTATTACATCCAGTGAGATATCCTCGTTATCCATTCCCTTGAAGGAAATTGTGGTTTTTCCGTAGCCGCCGCCGAAGATGAGCTTGCCCTCTGCATCGAGTCTTGCTACATCTGGTGCTGTGCTGACGCTCTCTGCGAAATTACAGAATCCGACAGATGCGCCCAGTGGTCTGAATGAATATGCCCAGATACCGCCATCGTATTCTCCGTTTTTGATATCGGAGAGATTGAAATTAGCTGTGTCACCGTACCGTGAATGAAGCTCCTTAGCTTCGATCTCGTAGTTGAATTCCTCCGTGTTGGAGACGCTTGTCCTGAAATCAGCGTTTGCTCTGGTTGTCTTGACGATAACACGATAAGATACCTTATGAGCTTTGATCTTTGCCATTCTGCTTTCATCCTCAAAAGAATAGAAATCATCAGGATACTTTGCAGTAGGCAGCTTTGCAGGATCAGTGATCTTGAGATTATCAAATACTACAGCGTCCTTGCAGGAGCCCAGACCGTTCAATATGCGATATTCAACTGAGCTGATGACCTCGCCGTCCTCAAGTCCCTTTGTATTGAGCATCTGGTCAAGGGATTCTGCTTTCGTATTAATACTGTCCACTGAAAGTGTAGCGGGATGCTCATATGTTGCATAATCCTTATCATCAGAGAGTTCTGTCTTGACCTTTGTTTCAAGCTCGCCGCGTGAATCAACGACCTTTACAGTCTTAGACCAGAAGGTCTGCTTGGAGTCATATGCAAGAGGCCATATTGTGTTAAGTGCAATGACTTTGACAGCCAGGTATTTGCCTGCCATATCCTGCGGTATATAACACTTATCGGTTCCTGTTGCAAATACATCGTTGTTTGCGAGGGACAGATTTTTGTCGCTTTCCTTGTGAAGTACGGTAAGACCTTCCTGTCCGTTTAAATTTCTGTCAATTGTCTGCTCAGAATACAGGTGTATCTGAGAATCCTTCCATTCCTTAGGATTCTTCGGCAGGCCGTTTGTATCATAGGTTTTCGCCATAGGATCAAGAGGGTCGACAGTGTTTACATATGTCTGGCCATCCTTGCCGACCTTCCACATGGAAGGTTTATGCTTAAAGTGTTCACCCATGGATTTGTCATAGACATTATCAGTGCCGGCCAGGAGCCTTATAGGATTACCCTTTTCATCGACCTCCCACCACTGATAATAAATGTCAAATACCTTCTGAGCGGTATAATCTACCATTCCGGCTTTTCCGTTGAGAATACTTATCTGAGCAACTCTGTCACTGGCGATCGCATCACACTGAGCAAGATAACCAAGTCTTGCAAAGAGAGTATCAAGAGCTGACTTGCCGCCGATATTTGTGAAATCGGAATCAGATACCTTATGTGTTGAGGCATTGTAATCCCATTTCAGCGGAGTGAATGCTACGTCTAAGTAATGATTGTCGGAGTCTCCTCTGTCAGAATAGCAGCGGAAAAGGATAGATGTTTCTGTAGATGCCTTAGGAAGATCAACATTATGCCAGAAACCGTAGCCAAGGTATTCATCTACACTCAGCACGATACGGTACATCTCACCGTCCTGATAGCCCTGCCAGTTCAGCTCGGGGCGGCGATTCTTGATCTCACGCTCCACCATCTTCAGCGGCAGCTTGCATTTCAGTGAATCTGTATTTGCACCGTAATGGATCGTGATAAGCGGATCATCCTCTCCATATTTTGAGGATTCGCTGATGTTCTCTCTTGTCAGAGGATCAACACGGTATACCTTGTAGGTAAAATACTTCAGATTTCTGCGTATAGAATCATATTCATCAAGTCTGTATGTAATTGTTCCTTCAACAGCACGACTATTGATGAGATCTCCCCAGCCGTCGCCGTTGCCTATGGTAGAATAATTATGCATTTTCTGCACATCTTTAGCATGGAGAGCTACCATTTCTCTTGTGCCTTTGTCCTGATAATTTACACAGTAATCGCTGTATCCCACATCAGGGAGGGGATTCAGATCAGCATTGGCGGGCTCAGGGTAATACCATATCTCGTTTTTGCCAAGTCCGTTTCCGTATACATCCATCATGTCAGATTTGCTGTTATAGAAATTTGGCATTACGAAATAAGATTCTGCATCCGTATCATCATATTGATAATCAAAATAGTATTCCGTCTGTCGGTACGGAGCACGGATGTTGTCCTTATCTATATCATTTTCCTGAGGATCAGTGGTGAAGACACTGCTCGATATCTTCTCGGCCTTACCGGAGTTATCCGTGAGCGTTTTGTATGTGGAAAGCTGCATGGAGCGTGAAGCTCTGATCTGCTGATCGTTATTAGGATATACACGCAGATATGTCTTATAGCGCAGCTCAGTATCGCTGCAGAAGAGACGATAGTAATACAGACCTTCATCGCCTGCTTCCTCAGAACTGCGTTCATCCATGAGGACAAGCGCACCTGCGCCGTATGGATCCTCGATCTGTATTCTTCCGTCCTGGATCAGTTTATCATTATAGGATTCAGGACCTAAATTCACACTTCCTGATGTACCCGGGAATATACGGAATTTGTCTTCATCACTTACTTTTGGGTTGCCTTCGGTGTTTTCCTCGTTTATGGCTACATTTCTCAGGTCATAGTGACAGCGGAACGTACCTCCACGTACCTGAACATTGGCTGTATTGATCGGGATAGGTGTGGTTTCAGTACCTGCTGTCAGTGCGCTCTGATTCTGATAGTAAAGAACCTCTACGCCGCCTGTCTCAGCAGTGGACAGTTTGACCTTTTTCGCAGCACCATGTCCGCCATATCCGTCTGACGTATACTGCCATGCTACCTGATTTTCATTATCACGTATCATGTTGAAAACGTTGGCGCCGCTGTATGCCTCAAATAGGCCATCATAAATATAGGCAACGCCGCCTTTGTTCTTAGTAAGATCATTTTTTTTAGGACCTGCTTCAGGCTGGTTGTATACCTCGATAACGGCGTTTCTGGTGTTCGGCGTGGAGCCGTAACCGATGTATGTACCGCCGTATGACACAAAGGAACCATGATTACCAACCTTGACAACAGTTCCCTGAATGGTCTGCGTCACTTTTTTGGAAAGATCCTTTCCCAACATATTATAGATGCTATCTCCAAGGGAGAAGGCTTTGTCCACGATAGAGCCTATTGCTGATTTGTCAGTTGCCTTGTTGATAATTACATTCTGAGCTTCAGCAAGCTGTTCATTCTTGCCTTTCTCTTCTTTGGCATTTCCCTTTTCGTTAGCCTTATTATCGCCCTGGCTTGTACTGTCACCGTCTTTCTTTTGTGCAGCGTCTTTTTCTCCTATAGTCTGATTACGCTGTTTATCTTCCGGCTTTTTATCGGGCACGCCTTCCTTGGTCTCTTCATGTAACTCACCATTTGTGCCGTCACGCTTTATGACCTCCGAAGCATCTCCCGAATCATCATTACCATTTGACTTCATCGCTTCGATAACAGATTTGTCAACTGGTTGGTTGAGCTTCTCTGCAATGTCCTCATATTTTGCTACGGCAACATTGAGTCCTGTAGCATATTCTGTAATGCTTACGCCCAATTCCACCGTGTTACCAATAGCTGTCTTAAGCTTATCCCATGAAAACTTATCAGGCATCTGTGCTTTTTTTCTTCCTGCCTGGAAGGTTCCACCGTAGATAACGAGATTACCGTTGCTGACATTGAACAGGTCACGGGTGGTGTATGTGTAGATCGCATACTCAAATGGATCTATCATGTATGCAGTGAAATTGATCCTTCCTGTACCCTTACCGTCTACACCCTCTCCACGCCAAGCAGAGGAGTCTACGATAGTCAGTGTAGCGTTGTTTGAAATATTAAATGCTACAGCATGATGCGTATCCAGATCAGTATTGTTCTGATAATGCTTATCGCTGTTGTCACAGTTTCGGTCAAAACGGATATTCATAGTATGACCATTCAGGTCAAGCACCTTGTCTGTTGTGATATTTATAGTTTCCCATGGGTCACGCTTACGTTCATCATGGTCATCATCCGCAGCAAGAGAAATATAGGTGTAATCCTCATCTGTGGATTCAAGACAGGTCCTGAGAGAGTAGGGAGAGATATAATTCTTGAATTCCGTTCTCCAATCATCATCCCATACTCTGATATTAGTAAAGTTGAATAAGTTTGAAGCTATCCTTTCTGAAGAAGACTCTTTGTTCGGATTATTGTTACAGGTCCAGTAATAGACCGGCTTCCATTTGATCCTGTCGTAATTATCCTGTACATAGGTTTCAGTGTGGATATTATCAAAGTACATATTCTTCAATGCTTCTTCGGCAGAGATCGCACTCTGATCGAAATCAATAGTAAGATCAGTTACATCTTCATCTGCGGAAGCGGCTGTTGCCGTAATGATACGCTCCGGAAGATAAGACAGCATCGAAAAAGACATCATGCACGCTGTAAGCATAGAAAGACTTTGCTTTAGTATGTGTTTCATCTTCTGATTCCTCGCTTTCATAGTTTTTTGGAGACCTGAGTTATCTCGGTCACATCGTTCTCATCTCTTCACCGGCAGAATAACAAGGCGTCCTTTGATCTGCCGCATATCCATGTCCTGTGAATCGATAAATGTTCCTTTCCCTTTCCATAGCTATTTCATTTACACCATCCCTTTCTTCTCCTGTCTGTTGTTCTTCCACATAACACTTCATATCGGTATTTCGTGATCCGGTATCAGCCTGTTTTTTCTTTTTTCAGTCACATAGTTGATTTTTATGTTAAATCTGTTAACCGAACACGCAAGATAGTGTCACCATAATAGTATCATAATAAATAACACGGTACATGACCCAAAAGGCTCATTTTTGTGCCAAAATTCTTTCAACATTTTTGTACAAAACAGCAATGATAAGCGTGATGCTCATACAGAAAGTGTACGACAGTTAATTAACATATACCTTCTATATGAGCATCACGATTACTCATCAGCCTTGTTGTTTATGACCAGGCCGCCGCTTCTTGCTCTTATAGCGAGCTGTAAGCGGCTTTTGAAGCCGGTTTTCACAAGCATATCCGAGATATGTCTTTTTACTGTGCTGGCAGACATATACAGCCTTTCGCCGATCTCCTTGTTGGATGCGCCTGTCACCAGTTCCCGCAGCACCTCGATCTCGCAGTCTGTCAGCTCTGTGCTGACGATGTTTCCGAATCTGACTGCCGGGACTCTCATTGGATAAACAGATTCTCCCGCCATTGTCCTGTCCATTATCTCAAGCAGGGGCTGCTCCTGTATCTCCTTGTACCAGAAGCTGTCAACGCCTATCTTTTTTGCCCTGTCGATGTATGAGACCTCCGGCATTGACGTCACAAGGAGTATCTTTATATCGGAGCGATGCTTCTTTATCTCCTCAGCAGCGTCAAGGCCGTCCTTTCCGCTGCCCATCACCACATCCATGATAGCAAGGTCTATCTTTGTGCTGAGACATATCTCCACAGCCTCCTCGGGAGTTTCAGCCATTCCTGCTATCTCATAATTATCTGAGGCTCTCACAGCCACCTCAAACATCTGCCGCACCATTTTCTGGTCATCGGCTATCAGTATTCTATATGCCATTTCAGTTCCTCCTCTATATGCTCAGGCATCTTCAGTACCATCTCAAACTGCGGTGTGAAATTTATCTGTATTGATCCGCCTATGCTCTCGATACTCTTCCTGAGATTTACAAGACCGCCGCTCTCTTTCGCATCCGCATCGGGACGTCTGCCGTTATTGGTGAACCTAAGGATGTATCCCTCCGGAATTTTCTCTGATGAGATATATGCGGTATCACCCTCGGCGTGACGGAGCACATTAGTAATGTGTACGGTTATAGCTGAATCCACAATAGGGATCAGCTTATCGCTCACAGGCAGCTCACCGTTCAGTTCAACATTTATACCAAGACTTTTTGCGTGCTGCATGGTGACAAAGTATGGATGCTGCCATTTCTCACTCTCCTTGTTTTTCAGCAGGGAAATATTTCTGTGCCAGAGCAAAAGCATTTCCTGTTTGTCAACTTTATCAGGCGAGATAAGGTACTGTTTTGTCATGAGCAGAGTTTTACCGAAGCTGTCATGGATCTGTATTTTTATCTGCAAGGTCTCCCTGTCCATAATAATGTACTGTATCGTGGAGTTTAGAGCCTTTAAACGTGCGTTTATGCTGCCTGCCTTCTTTTGTTTTTCTTTCAATTCAGCGGTAAGGCGGTATTCCTCTGTTATGTCGCAGGCCATAAGCTCATTTATGGGCTCATTGTCAAGTTCTGTCTTGCGGAGTGAAAAGCTGAACGCCGAACCGTCCTCAAAACACACAACAGGAGCGTCTCCGCCTTTTATACTATATGGAGTCTCACCGCTGGAAATTTTCTCCCAGAAGCTCTCTGCATCGGAGATATTGCTGCCTGTAAGCTTTCGTGCTATGCTGTCCATTTTCAGGTTCACCAGCTTTGTCAGTCCGCCGTTCCAGTAGAAGCATATCCCCACAGGAAGCTGATCCATACACTCCTTTATGGACATAAGGTCGATGTTTTGATATCTCTTCTTAATGGAGCCGACAAACTCATAAACAGCAGCTGCGGTCAGCACAGTATCTATCAGAAATACAACTGCCGCAGGAAGCTCAAGCAAAAAGCCGCTTTTCATTTTCATCTGATACAAAAAGGACTGGATAAGTATTAACGTGAGCAGTGTTTCCGATAATGAGAGTATTATCCGATACAGCTTTTTGTCCAGGACAAGATGCAGAATTATATCAAGAAAGAATACACACTCGACCAGAAACATCCATAGAATAAGTACACTCCTCTGGCTTTCACCAAGGGATATGAAACTACTCATTGTCTTCACCCCCTATGGAAAGAGTGAAGTGCCGGATGTCATCCTCTACATATGAAGTAAGTTTCAGATCAGCAGAATGGACTGTGATGTCAGCGGCTAAGTTCACAGCATCAGATTCAACAGACATAATTACATTTTCCGCGGGCATTATTGTTACCGAGAAGGCACTTACATTATCAAGAGATGACTCGATAACAGCTTCAAATACATCATATGCTGCTATTACCTGATCTGACGGCAGCAATTTCGTACCGCCTTTTACCAGCTCACAGTCGATGCCGAGAAATCCCATAAACTCAAAGCTCTCATTTATGGAAAGGTACAGTTCATCCGTTGAGATATCAGGGCGGTTGTCTGCGATCAGCATAAGATTGGAGCAGCGCTTGACATATGTTCCGAGGAGCAGACCGATCTTCATCCTATGATCGAATTCATCATTCTCATTCAGCGCCTCATCTATTTCCAGAAGCTGAGGATAAGTATGCAGGGTAATATTATTGTACAGCCTGTTCTGAGTTTCATATCTTGCTTTTTCGGCAGCAACACGGTTTTCCTCATCAATGAGGACATTTTCCTCCTCAATCTGTTCTGTAGCCTCTTCTATTGCGCCGTTTATCCGGTTGATAGCGGAGACGTTTTCGCTCCATATCACACTTCCGCCTTTTATTGTGAATGTCTTGATTCTGTAATCTTCTTTGTCAGCCGTATCAGAGTATTCGCTTGAGCGGCAGATTTCCTCACCGCCTGCATTTTTCAGCACAGCATTGATGCCGGAACGTTCAAAAAGGGCATTGTATCCCGTGTTGGAGGGGATAAGCCCTATTTTTATGCAGCCCTCCCAAAGTCCTATGAAAAGAACGACGTATGCTTCCTGAATGTTATATAACTTGACACCTGATACGGTCGGTGACTCTCCGCAGGCAAAGAAAACTACCATAAAGAAGATACCGATAGCTGAGAAAACAATGGGTATATACCAGTATTTCCGGCACTGTGACAATCTGCACCGTTTTATGAGGATGATATACGAGTTTATTGTCATAGCAAGCGACCATATCAATATCACATAGTATAGCCAATTGTACACAGCACGGGTGTTTATATCATTCTCATTCACTAAACTCAGTACAAAGTGGTGAAGGTCATTTGTAAGTGCGCCAAGCATAAGGAACCCTGAGATGCCCCATTCAGCTTTCAGAACAGGCGACATTCCGGCATTCTCGCCTTTCCCCACATAATAAGCTGCACTCAAACTCATCATCGGCATCGTTATGTACGGGACATAGTAGAAATACCAAAGATACCGGCAGATCAAAGGAGAATTGATAAACAGATCATATCTGCAAAAACGTATCACGAACAATACTAACAGAGACACTGCTACAGCAATGATATTCCGCCTTATTTTTTTATGAACGATGCGCCAGGCAACAGTTGATGCCCACGCAATGATAAAAAAGCAGTAGAGTATCGATGACAAACCGGTAATGTATGGAGAGAAATGCATGAGGATATTTGCCAGAGCGATTAAAAAAAATGCTATTATAAAAGCGATGGAGTAATTTCTCTCAAGCCTGCTCATATGAAGCATAGGCTCTCCCCCTTGCTGTTTTTATTTTATTATATTTTAACATATAAAGCGGTCATAGTCAATGCTCATTATGCGGTTTCTTCCGGACCTGGCTCGTTTGGTCGATGTGATGTAATATACGCTGCTTTTGCAGAGACTTTCCGCCAACAGCTTTATCTGCCATTATGTATCCTATCCCCAAATTCAATGTCATGATCAATGACAATCTCTTCCTTGTATGCCCCGTCATTTTCACCAATCTGCAACTATTTGCGGCAAAGTTATTGACATTGCGCTATTGCTAAGGTATAATGTAAATATCGCATATGAAACTGTAATTGTCACAATTTGTGACATAAATATATCAGGAGGGTCAATATGAAACATCTATCTCTTAAACTTTTAGCAGAGACTGTCATCAGCAGAAGAAAGGCTCTGGGGCTCTCCCAGAACGCCCTTGCTGAAAAGACCGGTATCAGCCGCACCATGTTCACCAGACTGGAACAGCAAAACTTCAGCCCTTCCGTTGATCAGCTCCTTGCACTGTCCCAGGTACTTGATTTTGACTGCAAAGACCTGTTTGAAGACGATGAAGCTGAGACAGCCTCAGTCGAGCGCAAGAAGATCGCTGTAGCCGGTACAGGCTATGTCGGACTGTCCCTGGCAGTTCTTCTCTCACAGCACAACGATGTGACCGCTGTTGACATCGTTCCCGAAAAGGTCGAGAAGCTCAACAACTGGATCTCTCCTATACAGGATGACTACATCGAGAAATATCTTGCAGAGCATGAAGAACGAAAGCTTTCTCTCAAGGCTACAACTGACGGCGAGTCCGCATACAAGGACGCTGACTTCATTATCGTTGCAGCTCCTACGAACTACGATCCTAAGACCAATTTCTTTGACTGCTCTGCTGTTGAATCAGTGCTTGAGCTCATTAAAAAAGTAACTGCTAAAAAGAAGAATAAGCCAACTATCGTTATCAAGTCAACTATCCCTGTCGGTTACACCGCACAGGTGCGTGAAAAGCTGGACATGGACAACATCATTTTCAGCCCTGAGTTCCTCCGTGAATCCAAAGCGCTCTACGATAACCTCTACCCCAGCCGCATAATCGTCGGTTCTGACGAGAAAAACACTGACGCTGCAAAGACCTTCGCTGCACTTCTTCAGCAGGGAGCTGTCAAGACAGATATCCCCATACTGTTCATGGCCACTACAGAAGCTGAGGCCACAAAGCTCTTCGTAAACACATATCTTGCCCTCCGTGTCAGCTACTTCAATGAGCTGGACACATATGCAGAGGTAAAGGATCTTAATACCGCCAGCATAATCAAGGGCGTATGCCTTGATCCCCGTGTCGGCGACTACTACAACAACCCCTCTTTCGGCTACGGCGGATACTGCCTGCCAAAGGATACCAAACAGCTCCTTGCTAACTATCAGGACGTTCCGCAGAACATGATGACCGCTATCGTCGAGTCCAACAGAACAAGAAAGGACTTCATTGCCGACCGTGTGCTTGAAATGGCAGGCTGCTATAACTATGCAAACAATAATCAGTTTGACAGCGGCATGGAAAAGCAGGTCGTTGTCGGTATATACCGCCTGACTATGAAGTCGAACAGCGACAACTTCCGCCAGTCCTCTATCCAGGGCGTAATGAAGCGAATCAAGGCCAAGGGCGCAACTATCGTCATATATGAGCCGACACTCGAAAACGGAAGCACCTTCTTTGGCTCACGCATCGTCAATGACCTGAAGAAGTTCAAGAAAATGTGCGGATGCATCGTTGCAAACCGCTACGACTCCATTCTTGACGACGTATCAGAAAAGGTCTATACAAGAGATCTTTTCCAAAGAGATTAAAGTTTATACCGCCTGCACTCTGCATTTTAAGCTTAACAGCGTTTTTTCGCTGGAGCCACGCAGTCTGCAGGCTTTTTTATCAACAGACAGCTTCCGAAAAAGGTAATATCCATCACTTTTTTCTGCAAAAAAATTTTATAAGATCATACAAGTTTGCCTCAGAAAAAAGCCTGATATTCAGCCGTTATAATGTTGAAAAATAGTTGACACAACAGCAAAAAAATGGTATAATAAAGAAAAACAATAAATTCATATCTTCCGGATAGGATTTATAACTTTTGGCTTCAATAAAATCATACATGATCCATGTGCTTTTGCCGTAACAGACCGGCAAGGATCCGCTGTGATCCGGCAGACAGCAGTTCTGCTTTCCCCTTTCGATCAGCTCATCGCTGATACAAGCACATACTATGGGCGAGTATTCTCCTATAGCGTGCTTTGCCGCCTTATCACAGCATTAGCTTAACAGGTTCATAACAGTTTTTGGCTGATATGATATATGAGTGATAAACCACTCAGGCAAAAAAGGATGGAGGAGGAGTTGCCTAAGAGTGAGTACAGCAAGTAAAGAGCACATTGCAGTCCAGGGCAAGGGTTACCGCATTTTCTCGATTGTGCGGACAGTCCTGATTTATCTGCTGGCTTTGGTAATCGTTATTGCAGCGGCTTTCTTTGTAACCGACAAGAGTTCAAGCAAATCGCTGTTCGGCTTTCGCTATTATACTGTTCTGACGGATTCAATGGCGCCGGAGTTCAAAAGCGGTGATATGGTCTTTGTAAAGGTCAAGAAAGCCGATAAAATCGAGAAAGGGGACATTATCACATTCAACCCGTCATCAGGAGGCGATGCTTACCTGACGCACAGAGTAGTTGAAAAGCTCCCCGACTATAAAGGCACCGGTGTTACCTGCTTTCGGACAAAGGGTGATGCCAACGATTCAGAAGATCCTTTCGTGATAGACGAGGACAGAGTTATCGGCACTGTACAGTTTCATCTGCCGAAATTCGGCTACGTTCTTCGTTTTGTTCAGCTCAGATGGTACTTCATCGTGCCTATGATCGTACTGCTGTTTGTTTTCCTCGAACTTATGCGGCGGTACTTTGAGCTCAGGAGCGCTGATGCGGAAGGAGCTCCGGATGTAGAGTCCGAGCAAGAAAAGAAAAACGATTAGGAGGTTTATTATGGCAAATAAGAAGGAAAGATCTTCAAAGGAAAAACGAGTGCTGATCGCTTCACTGATCATCGCTGCAGTAATGATCGGAGGATCAACTTTTGCGTGGTTCACCAGCAAGGATGAGGTAACTAACCGCCTTTCTGCATCCAGTGACTACGGCGTAGCTATCACCGAGGATTTCACTCCTACAGAAGACTGGACACCGGGCCAGGAGATCAATAAGGATGTTTCTGCTGTTAATACAGGTAATGTAGATGCTTTCGTCCGCCTTGGACTGTTGAACGACGCAGCTATGAAGGTAAAGGGTACAGGTGTTGCACCTGCCGCTTTTGATGCTTCAAACACAGATCTCGTTGAGCTTAAAAAACAGGCTTCAACAGCTAATACCACTGAAGGCGGCAATGCTGTCAGCAACAATGCAAACGAAGTTACTCTGCTTCAGGCAGGCGGTACTCTCGTCATTGCAGCCGGACAGGCCGTATCTCCGTCTGATGCTTGGAATGTCCGCTCCGGTGATGACGGCGTGAATTCTGCTACTCCGGACTACTCCGGCTCAGGCCAGTTTGATCCCGCTGTAACAAAAACTGTGTCGGATCCTACAAAAACCTACGCAGAAAAGTACGGAAGCGGCGTGTACATATTCCAGCGTACAATTTATGAGACAGACGGAAATGCTACAAAGTATTCCGGTTACTACTATGATGCAGACCACGGTAAATTCTACGCTCTTGAGACTCAGCCGGGCACAGTTTATCTGCCGGACGGTTCTGTTACAGTAACAGAAGACGCTAACGGTGTGGTTACAGCTTCCGTTGGTGAGGCAGTTAAGCTCGCTGCAACAAAGGCTGTTACTATCTCAAACAGCGGTTCAACTCCTGCATTCAGCATCGCATGGATGAAGGACGATACCACAGCAGCTGCTGCGAATAAGTCCGATGCCAAGATCATCCGTCTGACTTATGTGGGCGACGATGATGCATCCGCTGACAAGGCTCTCGATGATATAATCATCGACATCAACCTTGCTGACGACTGGAAAGAAAACTGGACTTACAAGGCTGCTACAAGCGACAAGATCGACGGCACAAACGACATCGGATATTTCTTCTACAACAAGATCCTTGCTTCCGGTGCTACTACTGAAAAGCTGGTCGACAGTGTTACGCTTAACAAGGCTGTAACACAGGACGCTTATAAGGAGCTCGTTTATGATCTGACTGTTGTTCTCGACAGCGTTCAGGTAACACCTGACGAGGCTAAGACCAACGAAAGCATGGTCACAGGCGTAAATGATTCTTCATGGGGCGCTACAGCAGCATATGATGGTACTGATGTAAGCTGGACATGATACATGACATCAAATCATTAACATAATTAAAGGAGGGAGGCTGGCAATGAGTATTAAACGAATGTTTACCGCACTCAGCGCAAGCCTCCTCCTACTTAATTCTGTTACATCGATGACAGCTTTTGCGGAGGTTGCTTTACCAGAAGGTGCGGTGAAGGGACTTCCGGAGAAGCTGACCGCAATGGATTCTGACGGCAATGTTGTCAGCTCAGATACCGGCGAATACTTCTTTCATGTTGAAAACATGAGCTACGGCGTGACCTACACCAAAGATGTGCAGCTCATGAACCTGCGTGACGATAAGTCCTACCACATCTACTTCTACGTTGAACCGCTCTTCAAGCAGGGCGAGATTGACCTTGAAGAAGGCTGTGACTGCACATTCTGGCTGGACGGCCAGGAGGTCTATAAGGGGAAAGTTACCGGCAAGCCCGATGACGGTTATATCGACCTGACTGAAAATGTGCTTGACTGCGGACTTTATGCCCCCGGCGATTCCCATACGCTGAAATGCTCAGTAGTGTGGAACGACCTGAACGTTCTTGTGGGAGTGGACAACGGTCACAGGCTCGTGGATATCAACGGCGAACACGTTCTGGTCGGCAATGCTCAGTCCGGCCATGTGGAGGGCGAGATAGAATTCAAATGGATATTCTATGCGGCTGTCGATGAGGAATATATTCCTCCGAAAACAGGACTTTTCCCCACAAGTAATAAATTCTGGATAAACGCAATTGCTGCCCTTGCAATAATGACCGGCGGAATGATACTGCTTTTGTTCTTCAAAAAGCGTGAAAAACAAAAGCATGAGCCGCAAGATGAAATGCCATGAAGAGCAAGGTGATATTTGTTATCATTATCATTTTGATATGTGCCGGAGCATACTGCGGCTACAGGTACTATCACGATGATATCCTTCCCGAGAAGGCTGTCGATGATGCAAACAGTGAGCAGATGGAGCTGTTCAGTCAAGTCAGACCGGAACATGATCCCGACGGCAGCGATCCACTGAAAAAAGCGGAAGAAGTCAATCCGGCTGTTGTCGGATGGATAACAATAGACGGTACCCATATCGATTACCCGATCTGTCAGGCTGATGATAACGATTTCTACCTCCATCACGGCTTTGACGGAGAGCTTAACAATGAGCTGGGCTGTCCGTTCCTCGACTATCGCTGCGAGAATGATTTCAGCGGCTTCAATTCTATCGTGTACGGTCATCATATGTCACAGCAGCGGATGTTTGCTGATATCGCTTTATTCAAGGATAAAGCTTTCCTTCAGTCTCATCCGTCAGGTACGCTGACTATGAAGGACGGCGAACACAGCGTCCGTTTCTTCGCATATATGAATACAACGAACACTGCTCCTGCTTATCATGCGGTGTTTCTGAGCAAGTCCGAGAAAGAGGAATATATCGACTATATCTTCTCGGACGCACAGTATACAGCAGCTTTCACTTCCGATGAGCTTAAAGAACGGGATGATCTTCATCTCCTGCTACTCTCAACCTGCACCTACGAATTTACCGATGCAAGAGGTATCCTTATCGGAGTTATCGATCAAATATAATAACAGAGTCTATCCCCCATGATACTCTGCTGATTTTTTCATAATTATAACAGATCTAATCTGCACACATATATATTAACAGATACGATAAGGGCATGAAGTCAGTATGCTTCCGCCCTGAAGCCGCACTTGATTCTTATGGGGAATTGGGTGCGTTTTTATGTATGCATCCGTCAGCCATGACAGTATCTGGTAAAATAATGATGTGCAGTATAATGAAAAGGGAGCTGCTTATGCAGCGATATTATGGCGAGAAAGATATTTAATACAATATATGAGATACTATCAACGATAGTAATAACCATTGGTATCATCCTTATAGTCCTCTATTTATGCGGGATACGGTTCTATCATGTCAGATCAGGCTCAATGGGAGATCAGCTCCCCGTAGGCTGCGTCTGCTTTGTCAGTACATACAGTAAATTTGACAATATAGAGACCGGTGATATCATCTCCTTCAAGGTAGATGACGATACCTTCGTCACCCACAGAGCGATCAGCGTCACAGCAGAAGGGATACATACCAAGGGTGATGAAAACAATACCGAAGACCCGGATGTGGTAACGGAAAATAATTACATCGGCAAGACCGTTTTTGCCCTGCCCAAGGTCGGTGAGCTGTTCGGTTTTTTCAAGACGACAGCCGGAAAGATCACCATTGCGGCCGCACTGCTCCTCTTGTTTATAATGGGCAGGATGTATAAGAAAAAAGACAACAGCGGAGCTGATACCGCTGACAATTAAGCTTATCCCAGAATGTCTGAAGGAAAGGAGTGATCTCTGTGAATGCTATATACCTGAAAGCAAACAATGCCCTGCATAGGATATTTCACGGCAGCAAGCGCCAGAAGATCACTGCTGCTGCGGCATTTTTCATTGTTTATATCCTGCTCCTGTCAGGCATCTTTTCATATTTTCACAGCCAGGATTCCGCTACAAACAGAATGGACGGCAAAAGCGGCGACATCCTGCTCCTTGAGCCGGAGTGGGACCGCACCGGCGAATCAATGGCTCAGGCCTCTGAGCCGGGCATGATGATCCCGAAGGATCCCTACGCTATGAATAACGGTCAGGTAGATGAGTATATCAGGCTGCGCATGACTGTCGTTCCAAGGACATTTGTACCGGGCAATGACACTTACAACAGCAATTACGATGACACGAATGATCCCCAGCTTGCCGGAAGAAGGCTGAATCTTATCCTTGATTCCATAACTATGAACAACGGAACTCCTTCAACAGATGACGATCTGCCGCTGTTTGATATGGATACCACCGGCGAGCCCCATACATGGACTATAACAAAATGCAATAATGAAAATTATATACTGGATATCGTCACAGATACTGATGGGACTGTCTGCTACGATTTCTATTTTACCGGCGGAGATGCTGAGAATATGAAGATCGTATCGCCCGGCGATCCCACAGATAAGCTGTTCGATTATATCAGCATACCGATCTACAAGAAAGATTATCTCGGCGTATTCGATCAGAAATACGACATAACTCTTGTAGCACAGGGAATACCTGCCTCGAATTATCCGAACGGGCTCACTGTCCATGACATAACCGATTCCGAAGATAATGTGATAACACAGGGTGCGGTCAGCGCCTTCAAGGCTGAAGAGTAACAATTCTTTACATAACAGAATCTGATGAAAGGAAGATGACGTAATGTTTGATAATATTGTAAAAAGAACAGTCAGCCTGCTGTTTGCGGCAGCCCTGACAACGTCAAATATAACGTCGGTCTATGCGGAAGAGCTTGCCACAGAACCAACTTTTGCTGTCACAGAGGCTTCAACAGAGGAAATGACTACAGAAGCGGCAACTCAAACGGAAGCTGAGCTTACATATCAGATATTCGAGCTCTATCCGGACGAATATGCAGACGAAAAGGTCGTTACTCTGGACGGACTTATGCCTGAAGGCGCAGAGGCTTCAGCAGTTGATGTTTCCGATGAACACAGCGGTATTGCGGCTTATGATATCACTATCACAAACGGCGAAAACGAATATCAGCCGGACGCAGAAAATCCTATCAAGGTCGAAATAGTTGACCCGGTCATCACAGAAAACATCACCCTCTGGCATATCTGCGATGACGGCTCCAGAGAGCAGATCTTTGATTTCACCGCAGAAAATGGCAGGATCAGCTTTTTTGCTACCGGATTCAGTGTATACGAGATCGTGGATAATGTTATCAATGAACAGAGCGATTTCCTTACCAAGCTTGCTGAAAGAGGCGAAGAGGGCTTTTATGCATTTGTCACCTTCGATCCGCCAAACGGTTCCCGAGGTCCGTATTATTTTTCCGGCAGCACAATGGTCATCGACGATCAGGGCGGCAGACAGGGCTTTAAGCTCACAGCTAAAAATGATAAGGCAAGTGCTGTTAAACTGTACTTCAAGAAGGCAGAAGGCGACAATAACTTCTACATCTACATCATGGACGGCAGCACAAAAAAATACCTTTACTCAGATGTCACCGGAACCTATGGAAACAACGGCGGCTCAAACACTGACAGAGCTGCATTATATCTCGTTGATAATGAATCTGATGCAACTGTTTTCAAAACAGATGCCATCACATCAACAGGTCAGGTCAAGATCTATGCAACTCTCGTGCGGCCAAACAATACGACAGAAAAGTATTATTGGGTCGCTGATAATAAAAACAATATCCAGAGCGTCGTAGCATACAAAAACAGCAGCGATGCCAACTTAGCCTGGCTGACGATCTTCGAGGGTGAAGATGACCCGTATAAGCTCGACGGCAAGTCCTATGCCCTTATGAACTATCAGGGCGGAACCCTCGGTGAGGGCCTGATGGCCAACGATGATAATTCTGTTGAAATGCTCTCATGGGTAGTCCGCAGAGAAGGCGGAGGTACAGATACACTCTATGTTACAGAGGATATCGATGCCACGGTCTGGACCTTCCAGAACGCAGCTGAAGACCGGTATTTCATCTATACGATGATAAACGGCTCCCCGAAATACCTGAACATCTCAAACAGCAGCGTCACTGTCAGCGATACCCCTCAGGAGATCACTGTCCAGCCCAATAATGCAGGCAGGATCAAACTGACCGCAGATAACGGAAAATCCCTGACCTATGATAACAACAGCGATTCTTTCACAGCCGGCACCGGCTCGTACCTGGCTTTCGTACAGAAATCCACTATCGAAAATGAAGATCAGGTCACATATTCCGCAAAAAAGGTAAGCGTATCCGAGGTACAGAACGGTGACAGCGTTATCGTATATACTCGTGTATGGAACACTGAAAAGGAAAGATATGACTTTTATGCCATTGACTGCGATGGCTCACTTGTCCCCTGCTTTGAACGAGGAGACGATATAATGTGGGTAGGCGGAAGGATCAACACCATGATGTGGGACTTCTCAGAGTACTACTGGGAAAACACTACTACCCCCAACAACTATTACGATCTGTACAATTCGTATTCCGGGCTGTATATCGCTCCGGACTATACACAGGGTACTATTCTCGATAGCGCCCCTATCGGCCTTAATCTTCCCGGAAGAAAAGGCGGCGAATATTACACCGATCTCCTGGCCTGGGACGATCCCAGCTATGCATACGCAGGTGTCAAGCCGCTGATCGATGAAAACCATGACGGCAATATCGAGGACAGCAGGATCGTTGCCAGCCGCCGTTCCAATGCGGAAACATTCTACTTTGCAACTGTTGTCGATCCCGATAAAAACCTGACAGTAGTCGATACTATCGATAATAACGACTACGGCATCAAAATGAAGATGATTGATTATCCGGCAAAGGCCAAGAATACTTCCCTTTACCCTGACAACAATGCACATAATATCCAGGATGTTGTCCTGGATGATTACACAAGCTCTCACAACAGATCAGCATTGCCGGGACTGCTGGCAACTAACCTTGAAACAGCAACGGATGAAAACGGCAATACTATTTATACCTACCCTAAAAATGCTGCCGGAGATCATTCGCTGGAAGAGCTGTTCGGCGATTCGGCAACTACTGTCAACCACCTTTTCGTTGACAGTATTTACGAAGCCAGCGGTTACTTTGAATATGACAGCTGCCAGAATTTTGCATCACTGAACCGGTCGACCGGCGACTTTACAGTATATAAGGAGCTGGGAACCACTGACGGCGACGGTGCTTACACCTTGAAGCACGGACAGTTCCTGCCATACGACACTATCACTGCCGGTAATTATTCAACAAGAAACCCTTCCAATCTGTACAGTGCCCTGGCAGACAGAAATGATCCAAATGCAGGTGTTCTGCCTGAGGATGATCCCCGTAAGTACGAAAGGCTACTCACTGTAGGAACAAGTCCGAATTACTATAACGGTATGGAGCTTGAAGCAAGCTTTGTACAGACTCCGAGCGGCAAGGACAACTGGAACCACGATATCATATTTGAATTCACCGGCGATGATGACTTCTGGCTCTATGTTGACGGAGAGCTGGTCATCGACTTAGGAGGAATCCATTCAGCTCTTGGCGGAAGTATCAACTTCGCTACCGGCAAGGTTGTCATAAACGGCCACGAAACTACACTGAAGCAGGTATTTATCGATAATTATACCTCAAGAAATCCCGATGCTACGCAGGAGGAGATCGATGAGTTCCTGGAATCCAAGAATTTCGGCAAACTTTCGGACGGTACCTTTGAAAATATATTCGACGATTATTCCTCCCACACCATGAAGATATTCTACATGGAGCGAGGCGCAGGCGCTTCAAATCTCCATATGCGCTTCAACCTCAGCTATGTTACTCCGGGTCATGTTATTCTGACAAAGCAGATCTCAGGTACTGAGGATCTGGATTTTGAACTGCTGGAATACCCTTACCAGATATGGTATAAAGACCAGACTAACGGCGAACCTAAGCTGTTGACCAATGACGACCAGCATATCAATGTAACCTATCAGAATTCCACAAAGAAGGTGGATTATCTGGAATCATATACACCGCCGGGCAGTGAAACATCCTATCCGTCAGTGTTCTTTATCAATCCACAGCGAAGCGCCGAGATACACTTCCCGGCAAACACTATAGAATACCAGATCATCGAATGCGGAATCAGCAATGATGTTTACGATAAGGTAAGCGTCAACGGCACAGCTGTGTCAATGGATTCTATCGGCCAATCCGGCAGAAGTACTATAGAGTCCGGCTGGATACAGGTATCGGAAAGAACAAATGTCACCTTTGACAACCATGTTGATCCGGCTTCGCTAAGAACGCTGTCATTCCAGAAAAAGCTCTTCGACGACACCTATGATATCGACTACAAGAACAGCCTGCCGAAAGAGCAGCAGAAGGCATATGAAGACAGCCATAAGATACTGCCCGAAGATGACCAGACCACTTTCTCATTCCGTCTGTATCTGTCTGACGGTGTTACCGGTGATCTTCAGCTGACAAATATGTACGAATACAACGTCACAGATCCTGACGGCTATTATTGCAGATGGGACGCTTCTCAGCAGAAGTTCATTTCTACAAATTTGTTAAAATCCGAGTTGGATGACGAGATATCTGCTATCAACAGCAATACCGAACTGACCGACCAGCAGAAGATCATCCAGAGGAAGGTCATCACTGACAGTATCCCCACATTTGAATCCTCAATGAACGGACAGATATCCAAGATTCCGGCATGGTATACAGTCCATGTACCGCATATTCCTGTCGGCGCAAAATTCAAGGTTGAGGAGAGAGATTCTTCCGCTGAAAGACCGATCGGATATGATTGTGTGGAATACGAACGTGTGGAGGGCTCGTATATTACAGATACAAGTGAGTCGGAGAACATCGGCTGGATCAAGAAGGAAGATTCCCCTCAGATGAACGTTATCAACCAGAGGGGCTTTGAGATCGAAGCCATAAAATCCTGGACAGACAAGGACTTTACCAAGTATCACGACTCGGTCTATATGGCGCTCTACGTTTACGACCGCAATAACGACGGAGAATATGTCGATCCGCAGCTTGTCCCCGGATTCATTAAACAGATAAAAGGCGGCAGCATCGACAGCGCCGACCAGACATCTGCAAGATTCTTTATGAAATCCCTTGGTACAGACAGCTTCGGCAACGCCCGTACTCTTGACAATTATGCTGTATATGAGGTGCAGCTCGTCAATCCAACTGTGGACGCAGACGGCAATGTAACAAGCTATGACAGCCTTACTCCTCTGTTCGACGGAAACAAAACTACTATCAGCGCTACCTCTAAAACCAATATCACTGATCAGATCTCTTACACCGTAAATTACACCAGGGGCGAAGTGACCTCCTCTTCAAGCCAGTTGGACAACACCCGTACAGATACTGTTACTAATACACGCTCGGGCGGTGTGGTCATATCACTTTATGATATGAAGGAGAGAAAGGAACTTCCCCTTGCAAACGGCAAATTCAAGCTTACAAGAGGAGATACGGATATCGGACTGTTCACTTCAGATGCTAACGGAAAGATCACTATCCTGTACGATTATGTGTTTGATACAGATTACGTTCTGACAGAAATAGCATCACCGACACATTATATCGGCCTGCCGAATCCGGTAACGTTCCAGATCCACAATACAGGAACTGATGAGGAGCCGATATATTCCGTCACATTATCCGGCAACGACAGCCACTGGGAGGACTGGGATCTCCCGGCACTTCCAGACGACGAATTTAATGCCTATATCAACGTATACAACAAGAATTTCACACTTCAGGCTCTAAAAGTCGACTCAAGAGATGCCTCACTGAAGCTGGAAGGTGTTCATTTCGCTCTGTACCGTGGAGTAAACGGTGTCGGAGGTATTGTAAAGGATTATCAGCCGCTTGACGGATATGAAGATCTTGTAACAGATGCAAATGGTGTCATCCCAAGGATAAACCAAAGTCTTCCTCCCGGAAAATATTTCCTTGAGGAAACTCAGTCCCAGGGCGGATACCGCAAAGCCGAGGACGTTGTATTCACGATCAGGAATGACGATATAGAGATCTACGGTATCACCGCAACGGATGCAAACGGCGTTATCACAAACCAGGACGGAGTGACGCTTACAAAAAATAACGGCGATGAATACGCCTGTACGATATCCATTCCGAATACTCTCGAACAAACAGACTACTTCTTCGATATCGAAAAGATAATCTTTGTCGACAAGAATATCCACAGCAGTGATACGGAACAGCGCTTCATCTTCAAGGTGGATCGTTTTAATGAGGGCACCACCGATTTCTCCTCTGTTCCCACAGATACATTCTATGTTACACTGAGCTGCGGCCAGCAGATGGTATATACCGACGACAGCAGCATTACAGTGGGCGGCGAAGACTATAACTACAGCTTCTATCACAGCGACGACAATGACGCTTATCCGTATTCTTCATTCAGCGGAAGCGGCGACAATGTTGTAATCACTAAAACGTATCAGAATAACGGACGAACCGAGACCTATCCGATGCCTGCCCGTATACTTAACGGCAGACAAACTGTTCATGTTCAGAAGGACGGCATTTACCGTGTAACAGAAGTTACAGAATGGTCAGGAACAGACTATGACTTCTGGACGGGCTCCAACGTCTACAAGGGATACGGCACACCTATCGCACAGGGACAGGATGACGGCTCTGTTATCTTTTCAGTGACCGATGTCAGGGCAAATCAATTCGTAAATGACACGGATAATCTCTCGGGCCAGTACCGTCCAACAGCCAGCTTCACAAACAGTGAAACTGAATTTGCCTACCTCAGTTCACAGGCATGGGCGAAAAATATCATAAGATTTCAATAAGAAAGGAGGAGTGCTGAATGGGTAATAAGAAAAAAATCGCTGTTATTGCCAGCATTGCTGCTGTTTTGTTCATCGCTCCTCTGATCGCATTTACAGCAATGTACCACAGCAAGTCTAAAGGAAACCAGTTTTCCCCTGCTGAAGCAAATGTTCAGATCGAGGAAAAAGGGCACTCCGATGATACCCAGACTCAGACCTATACATTCCCGGATACCACTGACGCAAACGGTAACTACAGCGTGGAAAAATCCGCAGCTATCAGTGAGGAGGAAAACCCAAACGGCGAATATCTGCGTGCAAGGTTTGTACCTATGTGGTACAAAGACGGAGCAGTCTGTGCCGGAGTAAACGGAAATATTGCAGATTTTAAAACTATTGTTATCGACAGCTCTGATGAAAACGCAGAAAAGCTCCTGTTCAGGAACAGCTCCGGTATTCCGCTTATAACGCTGTATTTAACAGAAAACTGGAGTGATAACTGGACTTATAAGGGCGAAGGCATCTTTGAATCAAAGGTGCCGATAAGCTCCGGCAACAGCAAAAAGGAATTGCTGAAAAAGGTGGAATTATCCCCGGATGTATACCAGAAGGCAAAAGCAGCAGGACTCGAACTGCACGTAGATGTTCTTGCTGATGCTATCCAGACCGTAGACGGAGAAAGCTCCGCTCCACGCTGGGACGATCAGACATAATTAAACAAACGGCATAGGCAGGCTGTCATACTCGTCTATGCCGCTGTTTTTTTACCGACCGTACAAAAAATGATTACAGTTTCGCAATTATCATTTACAAATCTGATTTTTGTGATATAATGTTTATTGTAAGCAATAGAAAAAATTAATTTGTCTATTTAAAGGAGAATAAATATGAAAAGATCAGTCCCCTGTCTCGCAGCACTTGCAGCATTAGCTGTAATTACTTCCTGCGGAAAGTCCGACTCCGGCCAGTCTTCAACCGCATCCGGCTATGATGCAGCTGCCGTAACAACAGAAGCCGGCACAGAGACACAGTCAGCCGATACAACTGCTGCGAACGATCAGATTACGATCATTGCAGAAAATGAAAAAAACAGCGGCAATTCAGAGGATATAAAGCCTATCGCCGGAACATGGTATGAGGAGAATGCTCTCGATCCCCGTGTTCTTACTATAAGCGGTGACGGCTCTTTTGAGCTCGCTTACAGAGGCGGCGGAGCAAGACTCGGAACTGTAAAGCTTGAATCCACAGAGACTACTGACGGCTCAACACAGGAATGCTACAACCTCTATCAGAACGAGGGTGAATTATATGCAAGCTTCCCGAAGAACACTGCCAGCTCCGAGGAATTAGAAGATCATCTTGTATCAATACAGGGAGAAGAGCAGTTCTCGTTCTCACGTACTCCCAGCGGAGATGCAGCTTTTTCAAAAGCTGAGGATACTGCAAATGAATACGGCTTCTATCCTTACACAGAAGATCCGAGGGAGGGTGCAGCCTCCATCGCCGTTATCGATATTGAAGGCGAATGGATAACAGGTCAGTTTGCATTTAGTGTATTTGGATGCGACAGACTTAACGGCAGATTTATAGCTGAGACTGAAGGCGGCAATAAAGAGGGCTACGTAAAACTCGAATATACCCTTGAAGACAATGACAGCAAACAGCTCTGGTATAATTTTTACGCCGATGACGGATCACTTTACAAGAGTTTCAGGGCAACCGATGATATCCCCGTCAATGTGTTATATGATGAAGCACATCCTTCAGAAGCAATAACACGTAAGGCAGACTAAAAACAGTACGTATAACCGTGATACACATATGAAAGTATATGGTGATTAATCGGGGAAAACCTTTCTGAGGGAATGTTTTCCTCAATGATTGCCGTAAACATTCTATATGTGTACCACGGTTACTCCGGCCAGTTTTCATATCAAATATCAACAACAAAAGACCTCCTATGGTTCAATTATACCATAGGAGGTCTTTACATAAGTGGGTAGGAGTTATTTTGCGTTGATCTCAGCAGTTACCTCATCCAACAGCTCCTGAAGATCTCTGTTATCAGGATTTCCTGCTGCAAGAGTGCTTCCGAGGAGTGAGGACGGAGTCCAGTATGCATCTGTTACATTCTGGCGTACTGAGAAAGCGGACTGTTCTCCAAGAGCAACCACCGCAGGTGAAGCCTGAACTTCATCGGCCTTCATTGCATCAACATTTGAAGGACATTCGCCTGTTACCTCAAATCTCTTTACCTGATTATCATAGTTCGATACCCACTCAGCAAACTTTACTGCCCAGTCAGGATAGTCTGTTCCGGAATAAACTCCGACATACTTATATCCCATGAATCCCGACATCTGGACCTGATCGCCGTTTACTGTATATGTGGGGAGCTTTGTTGCACGGAGATCATCTCCCCATACCGCAAGAAGATTCTCATAATCCCACTGTCCGCCTACGAAGGCGATTATGCTGTCGTCTGTAGCTCCGTCGATGAAGCTGTCAATGCTCTTGAAGCCCTTGCTGCTGCTGATATCCAGCATTGCCCCGGCAACATCCACGCCCTTGTACTTGTTCTCGGTGGAATTCCAGTCACAGTAATTGAATGTGCCGCCAGGATTTGCCTCAGCCTTAAGGCCTGCTCCTCCGAAGAAGGAGTATGTATACCAGCCTGATGACCAGTCCATAGCGAAATACTTACCGTTCTTCTCAGCGACCTCAAGTATCTTATCCATTGACTGAACGTCTGATTCGTTCAGGTACTTTGCATTGTAATAGAGAAAGTAGCCGTTTCCTGCTGTAATAGGACAGGCACAGAGCTTCAGTTCTCTTACAACACACGATATTACCTCTGTATATCTTCCGCCGTTAGCTTCGATTATCTCATCTTTATTCTCGATCGGAAGAAGGTATCCGGCATTGTAGAGCTGATCGAGCTGGTCGTCGGCGAAATACAGTATATCCGCAGAATCATCAGGATTTTCCTGTATATACTCTGTCATTGAATGCTCAGGCTTATTGCCGAGGATTATCTCAATATCTGCATCATCTTTATAATGTTCAATGAAGTCATCTGCCATTTCCTGGAGCAAGGCCTCATCCTCCATTTTCCACACATTGAGCGTTACTTTTTCACGCTTTTTGCTTGATTTTTTTCCGCAGGATGCCATTGTTAAAAGGCAGACTGCTGAACATGAAACCGCTATCATCTTCTTGATATCCATAATTGATTCCTCCTGATCCTATTCATTAATTTTCTTTATAGCGCCAGTTGCCTGATGCAGAGCTTTTTCCCTCTGTGAGAGTCTGCTTCAGCTGACCGTGTATTGTCATATCAACTGTATCAGGGCTTGCTTTTCTGACAAGTGAAATCGCATAATCAACTGCAATGCGTCTGTTATTGATCTCATGATCTGATGTGAGTGACCTGTAGGCTCTTTCAATGAGACCTGCGATTTTTGTGAAGGAATCCTGTGAATCATCAGCCTTGACAACTGCAATGAATTCATCAGAACCGGTCCTGTAAACAGTCCCATCTTCAAACACATCGCTGATACGATCAACTGTTGATACAAGAAGTCTATCTCCTGCATCGCTGCCGTATCTGATATTGATTCCGCTGAAGTCCTTGATGTCAAACATCATAAAGTACATTGCCTCGCCCTCAGGTATCACCACAGGCTCTTCGCCGTATTCAAGAACAAAGGAGAATCTGTTGCTTGAAGAAGTAACATTATCCTTGAACATTGCGTTGTTGAGGGATTCCTGAGTTTTCTCGTTAGTATCAACTGCTGTTTCAAGATTCTTTGCGATCTTCTTTCTGCGTGCTTCAAGGATATTGAGGAGGATGAGCACGATCACACCAAAACCGGTAAAGAAGACACGGAGTATCTTTGCGTTGAATACTGCCTTGTCATAGCGCTTGTCGATAGAATCATCCGTAACAGTCAGAAGCTCGTTCAGACTGCTGTCGAGGCCGTTTCTCTTGTTTATGAAACGGTCGAAGTAAATGGAGTTTGCAGTTTCAAAATGTCCGGCGTTTACCTGTGCAAGGATCTCGTTTGAGACTATCTCACTGTACTGGTTCATAGCAGTTTTAACAAGATGATACTGCTTGTCCTCGTCACTGTTCTTCGGGATATCCTCATACTTTTTCATAAGCTCCTTGCATTCGTCCAGGGAATAATTGATCTTTTCAACATAATCCTCGATAGCCTCTGTATTATCAGCCGTATCTGCATTGCGGCCAAGATCAATAGCTATGCACAGGTCTGTTTCCAGCTCATGCATTTTTATCGAGCTCTGCTGGAGATAATTCCTTGAAGCGATATCGTTATCCACAACGTCGGAATACTCGGATATAACAAGTGTGAAGCCTATTGCTCCGAGCACAATAAAAAGGATAACGACAATGTTTGTAATGACATTGCTCTTTTTGTTCATAACTCTTACCCACCTTTGTTAATATATAAATACGAACAGGCCCATACCGGAAGGAGTCCTCCCTCCTCCTTCCTATAATTATGGCATACTCTTATGAGCATTTACCTGCTGCATACAATATTAAACTTATAGCACTATCGTGCGTATACTATAACACGTTATTTACGATCAGTAAAATTCATTTTAATTGCGATCAGAATTCGGTCTTTACCGGCCGGCCTGTATCCGATCCGGTATTTTTTTGATGACCGCTTCTGAGATCATATATCAAGATCAGTGATTTTTCGCAAAGTATCCATGCTTTTTGGGACAGCAAAAAGGCTCCTTGCGTAAAAAGCAGTATAAGATCGCACATATCTGTCCATTGAAAAAACTTGTAAGATCATATACTGCAATTAAGGAGCCTTTTTTAAGGTTGTTGTTTTTTCATATAAATAATAACATATTGCTAAAGCTTGTTCAATAACGTTTCACACAAAAAAACTTACATTTTACACACTCTTTTATCCTTCAAAAAGTCAGTTTAAAAATGTCACCAAAAAAGCACCTGTACGATAAACGTACAGGTGCCGATCCGTTGATATTATTATATATTGTTTTTACGACAGCTCAGGCTTGGTGAGATCAAGACCTCTTGCAGCTGCCTTCTGTCTTTTTATAACTGATATGCCTTTGTTCTTTCGCCTTTCAGTGATCGCCGGAATCCCTTCAAGGTGGAGCAGCGTCATTTTATAGGGTATAAGTCTTGCTTCCCTATCCCTCCGGGCATCCTCAGCATTATCCAGCCACTGTACATGAGGGCTTGCCGGAATAGTATCATAGCAGCCTATCTTCTTGAAATAGCTGTAATCACCTGGACAGCGGTTCTTAACGCCTGCTGCGACCTTGGCAAATCCGTTCCTGATACCGTTCTTCAGGAATCCATTCTGCGGCATGATATCAGAATTATATGCGATGGTCATCTTATCATACAGTTCCTGCATTTTCTCATTGTTTCCGATCTCGCAGACATCGCTGAGATAAGAACAGTTCAGTCCGTCAAACGTCTCACAGTTCACCTTGAATGCCGCAATATCCTCTCTGTCGGATTTCTCATCCAGTATAAAGAAATAGGATTTGATAACTTCATCCTCGATGCCTGAACGTCCCAGGCAGGCGTGTCTTTCAAGGAAAGTCTTGTAGCAGTTGCCCAAAGAACCGTAATGCAGTTCTCCGAAGTAAACTATCATATCTGTATCAAGATACATTTTTTCAAAGGTCTTTTCCCAGTCATCCTTGAATATACAGGTCCTGTTGCTGAAGCAGCACTGGCAGCCTGTACAGTGGCGGATGTTATTATCTCTTAATGTGATTATCTCGGTCTCAAAACCGCTGTCTTCAAATCTTTGCTTTGCTGTTTTTATTGCAGATGATATCCTGAAGGTTTCATTCTCGCAGGTATCCAGCAGAACTACACGGCCTTGTTTTTTTGCTTTTGGGATATGTCTTTCCTTATAATATTCTGCCATTGCCTTTGCGTACTTGAACCAGCAGAACAGCTCTTCACGGCCTTTGGGAGAAAGTATCTCCGAGCTCTCAAGGCTCAGGCTGTTGATGTACTTAAGATCATTTCTCTTTGCCCATATCTCGAATCTGTTATGAGCCAGAGTATCTCCCAGCATTCCGGAGGTAGACAGAAATGTGACCGGCTTATCCTTTATAAGGTCATAATAATTATCGGTCAGCATATCCAGCAATTCGCCCATGCTGCTGTGTACATCAAAATGGAAAACTGCTCCTGACATGATGATAAGATCTGATTTTCTGACTGCTTCCTCGATCTTATCGGTGACCATGCCGCTGAATGCAGGGATGATATCGAACCGGTCTTCGTCCAGCTTTTCCTGATACCACTTCTGCAAATATAAAACAGTCTGAAGTGTGAGTGATAGTTCGTTTTTCGGTGAACAGTTTAGAACACATATTTTCATAATATTTCCAGCTTTCTTTGTTATTTGTGATAGTGTGATTGTACTGCGTCTGATAAAAAAGTAGTGAGTTATTGTGGATCGTTTCATCGTATGAGATCATTTTCCCCGGAATATTCCCTTTTCATGTGTCGATAGTCATTTATTATTTGAAGATAACAGCACCTCCCGAAACTGTTTTCAGCTTGACTGCCCCCTCTCGGGTGCTTATCCTGATATTATTATAACCGATTGCCGCTCATTTTTCAAGTAGTTGACAGCTATTCTTTTCTCGGCATATCGCACAATTCCCGCAGAACAAATTTGTGCAGTGTAGCCCCTGCCTATGAGCACATCCCTTTCTTGACTTTCTGCGTCATATCTGCTATGATTATGACATACACACAAGGGGGGGCTGCAATTTGAAAATAAGTATTATCTCTATGATCCTTCTTGCATCAGGACTTTGCGGCATGATCGGTTCACTGGCATGGGTGCTGAGCCGTGGCAACCGCAACCGGCTTACCCGCCTGTTCATAAGCTGCCAGACTTCCATTGTTCTCTGGATAGTTTCCGAAATGCTCATACAGTTTTCCGAGACAAAGCCCCAGTACTGGATCAGCTATCTCATAGGAAATGTGGGCATCAGCTGCTTCGGGCCGCTCTGGCTAATGGTAACCGCCGAATATGCCGGAGCATCTCTGAAAACAAGGAACAGCCTTAATCTGACAATGCTCATATCACTGGCCTCGGTACTGGTGATCTTCACCAACGAAAAGCATCATCTTTACTACTCGGTATTTGAGGCAGGAAAGGTAGAATACGGCCCGCTGTTCTACACCTTCCAGATCATTTACTATGTCTGCATCATAGCCGGCTTTATAATGATAGGCCTTAAACACAAGCGCAGACACGAAAGGATCAACAAGCAATCCGTGCTCCTTATCCTTTCCACAGCAATACCGCTGGCGGTAAATACGCTGTTCATCACCGGTATCATCAATACTCCCCTTCCGCTGACTCCATTCATCTTCGGCCTGTCCAGCCTGCTGCTGATGCTGGCACTTGGCAGATACGGGCTGCTGAACATCAACACAATAGCTATGCGTGACACTATCGATAATATCGACAGCGGAGTCATAATCTTCGACGCAGACCAGAATATCTCCTACCAGAACAAATATACCGAAGGGCTTACTTTCCTGAAGGATATCAGAACTGTACCGCAGTTCATCCGCACGGTCTCTGAGGCGGCCGGCTATGAGATACCTGCCGGATTCTCTTCCTCAGAGATAAAATGCGGCAATGAATACTACAGTCTTAAACAAAATGAGATCGAAAACAGCAGCGGAAATCCTGTTGCACGTATCATCACTATCACAAATGTCACAGAGTACCATGAATATATGGCGGCGGAAAAGAAACTGAGTCTCGAACAGGAACGCAACCGCATCGCCCAGGAAATGCACGATTCAGCCGGACATACATTTACCATGATAAGTGCTCTGGCAAGAATGCTTCAATCGGATGTGCGGACAGAAAACCAGGATAACTCCGAAGTGCTTGACAAGCTGTCCGAGATAGACGGCCTTTCACGAAGCGGCGTTACACAGCTGCGCTGCACCATAAATAATCTCCGTGACCAGGCTTTCATGTCCTCAGTGACAAACGCCGTCCAGTCAGTTATAACTGCCGTCCGCAGCATTGAGACGGAGCTTTGCATACAGGGCGAAGAAGATGAACGCTATCAGTTCTGCATAAGCGAAATGTATGATAACTGCCGGGAAACTATAACCAACGCCATGCGTTACTCCAACGCTGACAAGATCGATATCATCCTTAAATTCCTGCCGGAGAGGATAGAGCTCCATATCCTCGACAACGGCTGCGGCTGCAAGGCCATCGAGGAGCACAACGGCCTGCGTGGGATACGCAGCCGCACAGAAAAGCTTGGCGGAACAGTCCGATTCATGTCAGTGGCCGGAGAGGGATTCCATACAAGTATACAGATACCTGTCAGGGAGGTAAAGATATGATAAAAATATTATTGGTGGACGATGTGCCGATACTCCGTGCCGG
>LVAK01000257.1 GCA_001604035.1 Clostridiales bacterium Firm_05 | reverse complement strand
ACGATAAGCATTTCGTGTGGAATCTTTGCGATAGGCTTTTCGTTGGCGCCTTGCTTGGGGGCATATCCGACGAATAGCGGAAGGAGCGTGCCGCCGTTAGGTGTCTTTAACAGGTCCGTGCTGTAGAGCGACTTGATGGCCGAGGCCTGTCTCGACTCTTCGACGATTTTCTGGTAGGCGTTTCCGCGGGTAAGGGTTTCGCGGAGGCCCGTAATCGAAAGTCCTGAATTGTCGTTGATGAACATGGGGCGGTCTTTCGCCTTGTCACTTGCGACAATCTCGACGCCGATCAGTTCGGCGTTCGCCTTGTTGAAGTTCTGGAGAATCGTGTTGCCCTTCTTGGCGGTAAGACCCAGAATCCAGACGTCACCGCCGTTATTCGTAATCTTGGGCCCCTTGGTGTCGCCCATCATGGTCACCTGGCGGCCCCAGAGTTTCTGGTAGTTCAGCTGGATAGTTCCGATGGTCACGTCTTCCAGGTAGATGTCGCCGCCACCGAGTTCGTCGGTTTCGAGGGCGCGTACCATCATGTTCTTGAGCAACAGGTTGCGCTTGGATTTCAGGATGATGCCGCTTCCGAATTCCGAGAAACGTTCAATCGTAAGTTCGCCAAAGGCTCCGCTTTCGATGATGAACTTGCCCTTGCCGTCGATGCGGCCTTCGATACCCAGAATTCTACGGACGCGGTTACGGATGTAGATGTCGCGGTTGATGGTCCAACGGCCACCGGGCGGGAAATAGAGCGTTTCTGCACCGTCGTCAATAGCTTCTTGAATAGCCTTGGAATCGTCGGCGCCTGTATTCGATTTTCCACCATAGTCGCCTGCGATTGTAATCCAGTTGTCGGCTTTCTGCTCTGGGTAGTTCGGCGTTTCAGCAACGGCGAGTCTCATGGACTGTTTCGGGCTGTGGCAGAGCTGGTGAGTTTCTTGCGTAGCGAATTCGATGATTTCGCCCTGGATCATTTCCTCGTTGTAGCCCTTCTTCTTGGACTGGATCATGGTCTTGTAGCGCGAGACCTTCATGGATCTTGCGAACAGGTGGCTCTCGTTGACGATAGCGGTGGTCGGCTTGACTTTCTTCTTATCGTTGTCGAATTCGAGCTGGCCGTCGACCAGGCTCATGATGGCGGATTCACCGTGGTTGAATACGGCGGGAGTGTATCCCTTGAAACGGAGGGCGCGCACGGACAGGTTCATGTTCTCGTTTTCGAGGCCGTATTTGCGTTGACCGCCCAGGGTCACGTGTTCCAGGGTTGCGACACCGTTTTCACCCTTGGCATAGACACCGATATCGAATCCGCGGACTTCAACGTTCTTCAAAAGCAGGGGACCGATTCCTTCGGTAAAGCCGAGGTCAATGCCGTAGACGCCCGAAGAGTCTCCAGAATAGACCTTCACGTTGTTGATGGTGCCTTGGTTAGATGCGTTAAACTGGATGCCGATGGCGCCGGGGTTTGCCTTGCCTGTGCGCAGGGTGAGGTCGCGGATGGCGTTTCTGTATTTAGGGGAGGGGCCTTCGCCTGTAAAAATGAGTGCCTTGGGAAAATCAGGATTGTCGAATCCGTAGGTGCTGTCGGCGAGCTGGATAATTGTTCCACCCATGCTCTGTCCCTGCAAAATGGTCCTTCTGCTGGACGATTCCTCTTTTTTGGTGGTGGGCCAGACGAGGGCATCGGTAATCTTGTAAATGCCATGCGGAAGATAAATAATATAGTCGCCATCGGGATGGTCGTTCAAGGCCTTCTGAATGGCTTCGGTGTCGTCATTCTTGCCGTCACCCTTGGCAAAATAGGGATCTTTAGTGACATTGACAATCTTGGAGCCCATGGGGAATTCCACCTGGGCGAACGTCGAAACCGCAAAAAAGACAATAAAAAGAAACAGGGCTTTATTCATACAGACCTCTAATGTAAATATATATATAAAAGTAAGGCTGATGTTACTTGTTTTTTAACAATCAGGTCTTTAGTAACTATAAACTAGTATCAAGTAATGGTGCCAGAGGCAATTTTTTACTTGCATTTTTCGTACACGAACGGGTTGTGGTCCCCTTGCACCTTGAAAATGCGTCGGTCGCGCTCGCATTCTTTTTCGGTTACGGGGTACATCTTGTCCCAGGCTTCGAACAGTTTACGGTCCTGTTTAGACAAATTAACTCCGTAGGTCTTTTCCATGTAAAAGTAGGCGCGCGCGATAATTCCGCGGGCTTCTTCACGGGGTTGAGCCTTCTTGAGCTTGAAATCGACAATCGTCTTGCAATTACCGTACATAGGCTCCGGGTCGTTAGTCCACTGGCTATACATAAAGTTGTTGCGGTCGCCGTTCACCTCGCCAATGGCGGGGTAGAGGTTGTGAAGGTCGCCTTCCATCAGCTTGAAGGTCGTGTCGTTCGCGCTGCAATTCTTGCGTCCTCCATCGCGCCAGCAGGGGAGATGCTGTCCCATATTGTGGGCGGTTACCATGTGTTCCCATTCGACAGACTGGGCCCGCTTAAAGCTCTTGCGCTTCGGATTGTCTCGCGGCGCAAAATCGCAGGAGGAAAAATCGACGTGTTTTTTGTCTTGGTAGCGGCAGCCGCAGTAAAGGGTTTCTTGAAGTTCTCCGTAATAAATACGGCGCATCTGCTGCGAGGCCTGCTTGTAGTTGTAGTGGTGCGGCGCCTCTTCGGGATCGACGCGCGACCAGGCAATAGCGATAAAAACCGCCAAAAGCAGTAATGTACCAATTCTTTTCATATAAACCCTCTTTGCTAATTTAGTTAATTTCTACTTTTGTCGCATGCAATCTCTCGGTATGGATTATCTGAATTCTCGGCTCATGTTCGGCATGGTGCCGGGTCTTGAATCGACAAGAAAACTTTGCGAAGTTCTCGGAAATCCGCAAACCAAGTTCAAGACCATCCACATTGTCGGTACGAACGGCAAGGGGTCCACGAGCTACTACCTGTCGGGCATTCTGCAGGCTCACGGATTCAAGACGGGGCTTTTTACGAGCCCGCACCTGGTCAGTCTCCGTGAACGCATCCGCGTCAACGACATTCCCATTAGCGATGAAGATCTGGATCGCCTGCTTCTCTGCGTGCGTGATGCTGCGGCGAAGGCTGATGTTGAGCCAACCTTTTTTGAAGTGCTGACCTTGGTGTCGTTCCTCTATTACGCAGAACAGGACGTAGATGTGGTCGCCATGGAAGCGGGAATGGGCGGCCGCCTCGACAGTACGGCGGTGGCATGTGGCGATTTTGTCGTACTTACGAGTATTGGGCTTGAACATACCGAGGTTTTGGGACCTACCGAAAGTGCCATTCTTAAGGAAAAGATGGCTGTTGTGGATGCTTCTGAACAGAGCGTCGTGGCGGGCTCGAAGAGCGAAATAATCCGGAAGACTTTTATTGTTGGGGGACTTTCTGAAAGCCTGCTTGCCGAAGCACGTCAGTTTGCCGCCTCGCGCAATGCCGACTGCATTGTTCCGAAAATCCGCGACGATATCGAACTCCCGAACTTGGGACATCATTATATCGAGAATGCAAGCCTTTCTTTGGCTGCTGCGGAACGCTTCATCAACGGGAGCGGTCGTTGCTCCTATGATGATGCCCTGGCGCTTTCCGCTCTCAGGACTCGTTCGTGGGCAGGGCGCATGCAGAAATTGACGGATGCCTCGGGGCGCGTCCGCTATATTCTTGACGGAGCGCACAATTCCCATGCGGTTAAGCGCTTGGTAGAAACATTGGCGGAGTATTATCCCGGGGTCAAATTCCACTGCGTTTTCGGTGCGCTCAAGGACAAGGACGTGGGAGAAATGCTAAAGCTCATGGCTCCGCACGTGAGTCACTGGCATATCACCAAGACCCCGTATCCGCGATTCCGGGAACTGGATGATTTGCGTGGTTTGCTGACAGGCCTTGGATTGAAAGTGGCTAGCGAAGGCGAACTCAGCCGCGAATTTTTAGATCGAGTCGCAGAGACTGCTTCTGCCGAAAATAAAGATGTTCCCGTGCTGGTGACGGGCAGCCTCTATATGATCGGCGAAACGGTTCAGGCCTTGAAAAATGATTTTGACGGATTGGCCTTTTTCCGCGGGCTGAATCCGACTACTAACGAACACCGCTAATGGATGTAGCTA
>LVAK01000074.1 GCA_001604035.1 Clostridiales bacterium Firm_05 | reverse complement strand
TGGATATCGGACAGGGTGAGATAGTGGGATATCTCGGACCTAACGGCGCTGGAAAATCGACCACGATCAAGATGATGACCGGCGTTCTTGAGCCTACGTCCGGCGAGATACTTGTGAATGGCAATTCACCGTACAAGAACCGCAGCAGAAATGCACAGGAAATTGGCGTCGTATTCGGTCAGCGTTCTCAGCTCTGGTGGGCACTGCCTCTGGTAGAGTCATTCAAGCTGCTGAAGGACATATATCAGATCAGCGATAAGCAGTACGACGGTATAATGGAGCTGTACAGTTCTCTTGTTGATATTGAGCCGCTGCTGCACAAGCCTGTGCGTCAGATGTCTCTGGGACAGCGTACACTCAGCGATATACTTGCTGCGTTCCTGCATGATCCGAAGATAGTGTTCCTGGATGAGCCAACTATCGGACTTGATGTTGCAATGAAGGCGAAGATCAGGACACTTATCCATGCACTCAATAAAGAACGCAACACCACTGTAATACTTACAACTCACGATATGGGCGATGTAGATGCGCTCTGCCGCCGAATCGTCATAATCGACAAGGGCAAGATGCTCTATGACAACGATATCGAACATCTGAAGGGATTCTTCGGCTCATACAGAACACTGAAGATAAGGCTTGACGGCGATATGAAGACGAATGCGGAGACAGTACAGAAAGAGCTCCCGCAGTTTTCAGTGGATTCTGATGACGAGTGGATATCTGTGCTTGTAGATGAGGATAAGGAAAAAGTTATAGATGTTCTTGCAGGTCTCCAGAAGAAGCATAACATAAGGGATATGAAACTTGAAGAGATATCCACTGAGGAGGTCATAAAGAAGATATACGAGGAGGGAGTGGAATGAAGCTGAAAAAGTACCTCTCCTTTACCAGGATAGGCATGATGGAGAGCCTGCAGTTCCGTCTCGCTACAGTTGTTATCGTTATCGGAAATCTGCTCTATCTCACTATTGTATTCTTTCTCTGGAAGGCGATATATGCTTCCTCAGGAACAGATGTGGTAAACGGCATGACATTTTCCGACACCCTGATATACCTGGTGCTTGCAACAGCACTCTTCAATTTCATGGAGATGTATACGGTGTGGGAAATGGGAAGGAGCATACAGTCCGGAAAGATAGTGCTTGACCTGCTCAAGCCGATGGATTATCGTAAGCTGCTTTTCTGGTCGTATTCCGGTTCGTTCGTTATGAACTTCTTTACCACCTTCCTGCCCACGTTCATAATAGTGGGCATAGTCACCGGCGGTGCCATACCGCTAAAGCTGAATCTTCTGTATTTCGTTGTATCAGTGGTGCTTGCCATAATGATAAACTACAGTATAGATTTCATTGTAGGCACTATTTGCCTCTTCACAGAATCCATATGGGGAATAAACATAATGAAGCAGGTCATCGTTCTTCTGCTTTCAGGGGCAACGATACCGATAGCCTTCTTTCCTGAGCCTATGAAGACGATAGTGCTGTATATGCCATTTCAGTCCATATACAATGCGCCTCTGACTCTGCTGCTGGACGGCTCTCCTGATATGGAGGATGTTCTGATGATACTTGGCACTCAGCTCTTCTGGTGCGTGACAATGACTGTTATCAGCAAGCTTTTCTGGAAAGCATCACTGAGACAGATAACTGTGAACGGAGGCTGATGAACTATGAAAAGAAAAGGATTTGGCTTCTACCTTCGTATATACATAAAGATACTTACACAGGATCTTAAAAGCAAGATGAGCTACCGTGCGGATTTCATAATCTCCACGATAGGAATGATATTCACAAATATTGCGGGATTTGTAAGCTTCTGGATACTCTTCAGGAACTTCCCGTCGATAAATGGCTGGAGCTATCACGAAATGCTGTTCCTTTACGGCTTCTCACTGATATCTCTGACGCCGGTGCAGTGTTTCTTTGACAACAACTGGAGTCTTAGGATAAATGTATATAACGGCGACTTCATAAAGTACTGCTTTCGTCCGATAAACCTGTTTTTCTATTATCAGTCTGAGGTATTCGATGTTAAGGGACTGGGGCAGTTTGCCTTTGGTTTAGGTACACTTATCTATTCGTGGGGGAAGATAGGGCTGGACTTCACTCCGCTGATACTTCTCAAAATGATAGTATTCCTTATCACAGCCTCACTTATAATGATAGCGCTTCAGAATGCGGCAGCAGCTACCTGCTTCTGGATACAGAACTCTTTCTACGTTATGGATCTTGTATTCAAGTTCAAGGACTACGCAAGATATCCTATAACTATATTCACCCCGGTATTCCGTTTTGTGTTCACATTCATAATGCCGATCGCATTTATTGCATACTATCCAAGCCTTGTGATACTTCGTCCGGATGATGTACCCATACTGTCATGGCTCTCGCCGCTGATAGGATGTGCATTCTTCTGGCTCAGCTACAAGTTCTGGATGTTCGGCGCTTCCAGATATAACGGCACTGGTTCATAATGATAAACGCCTGAGCGGAGATAACTGCTCAGGCGTTTTTGTATTCTAAGATAAAAAACGAGCGCCCCCGTGAAAGGGAGCGCAGGCTCTGCGTTGTCTTGGCGTGACTAAATAGATGACATTCTTTTTAGTCCTTAAACTTAAACATTTCTATTTCTTCAGGTGAAAGGTCAGAGATTGATTTTTTATTTACTTTCATATATGGTATTATTTTTGAAAAGTCAATATTGTTAGGAGGTAATGTAGTGCCGTCTTTTGAACCTACAAAAATTCCATCAAATTCTTCAAAATCAGGATCTGGAATAATGAAATCTTTTTTATTCATAATAATGCTCCTTTGTACGTATAATTAGCTGAGTGACTTTACGCCGCTGATATCCTCCCTCAAAGCGTTTGCGGAAGCTCTTTACAATAGACTTGAACTATTCTTCGTCAAGTATGTATCCGGCAGGAGTCAGCTTATCACAATCAATACGCTCTATGAGGTCGTACTCCGACTTGTACGGAATCGAATCAAGCTTATTACAGTCGGCAAGGTAGTTGAGTATTTTAAGATTGGCGGTGTTCGTGAAAATGAAAGCATATTTATTCGGATTAAGCTTTATATCTTCGATAAGTCGTTCGTTGACAGGCTGATATGTGCCGTCAAGAAGCTTAGTGGACTCTATTTTATCTATGAATATTGTCAGCTCCATATTCTGAAAGCTACCGAGATGAAGTCCTTCAACGCGCAGGCTCTTATATCTGGTATCGATATCATATATGCCTATCCAGTATTTTGTAAGACTTCCTTGTTTATTGCGGTATTTGATACTAAGCCACTTGCCTTCATGTATTGCTTTGAATATATCCCTGCCTATGCTGTTCATCAGTTCACCTGCTTCCATTGCGGTCTTGCCTAAAAATGTGGGTGTACAGTTTCTTGTATATCTTCCGATTATTCAATATCTTCAAAGTTGTAATACTCTATTGCTTTTTTGGTCATATCAACATATTTCTGATATTCTGAGCTGCCAGTTTGGTCGACTATGTCCTCCCAGATAGAAAGTGCTTCTTTTAACATAGCTGCCTTCATTTCTGGCAATGCAACTGTAACACCTATGTTGTAATACAACCTTGCAAGCTTATCAAAATCTTTAACTTTGCTTGTTTCATCTGCCATTTCGACTCTTATGTCAATAGAACGTGTTATATATGAAAAAGTTTCTTCCGGATCATCTCCGTATTCCTCAAAAATAATTGCAGCATTTTCAAGTGCCGATGCAAGCATATCCTTTGAATAATCCGACTTCAACTCTTCATTAAGATGCTCCCGTAAATGAAGGCATTCTCTTGCGAACGATATTGCCTCTCCGAATTGGTGCTGCTTTTTGCGAAGTGAGCTCATATCCGAATACATTGAAGCGAGCAGTTCTGTGGCTGAAGGCAAACCGTTTGAACTAACAACTATTCGTTGAAGCTGGATTGCTTTATCCAGATGATTTTTTGATTTGCGGGACTGATCATTTAAAAGATACGCTTTAGAACATTTGTAATATGCAAGTGCAAGTTCTCGTTCAGTTTCGATCGAATCTGATCCGGTCGAGAGTTTTTGCATAAGCTGCAGATATTTTTCGTAGTGTTCCAAAGCTAAAGCAATCTTGTTGTTATAGTAATATACATCTCCAAGATTAAGATGACTGACCGCTATATCACGTCTTGCTTCAAAAGAATCTGCTTTCTCAAGGAGATCGTTCTTAATATCAAAACTCTGCATGTAGCTGCTTTCAGCATTTTCATAATCTTGTCTATATAAATAAAGATCACCTAATTGATCTAACGTAACAGCAGCATTCCTTCGAGCGTGAATATTATTGCTCCGATGCGCCACTTTGTTATATATATTCAGACTCTTTATATAATTTTCTGCTGCCTGTGGAACATCGTCATTATTCTTGAAGATATCTCCTATGCGACCGTAAACAAGTGCCAGATTATTATTGATATGATCAAGATCACGGCGTTTTATCAACTTTTCAAAAATATCACGAGAATTTTGCTGGTATCCTAATGCCGCTTTATCATTACCTCTTTTACATGCAATATCACCCATTTGCGTATATGTTCTGGCAAGCTGATCCTGTACTTCAAATATTTCAGAATCTGAGAAATACTTTATTGAAAGCACCAATGATTTGTGAAAACAGTCTTCTGCTAAATCTACACAGTTCTCACTTGTATACAAATCACCAAGAAATGTATAAATCTTTGTAATATTAAACCTGGTTTGATAGGATTCAGACACCGCTGAAAGTTCTTCGGCGAGGTTTAGTGCTGTTTTAAAGCTTTGTTCGGCTTTTTCTGATTCTCTGTTTGAAGAGTGTAAATTTCCAAGGTTATAGTATCCCATAAGGACATCAGCTTTATCAATAAGTTCCGAAGAATCTGTAATAATAGTTTTGTGTATGTTTATTCCTTGTTCATAATACTTGATAGCATCATCGTTTTTTCCTGATTTAACACAAGTTTCTCCAAGACAGTAATACACCTCGGCAAGCCTGCGCACAAAATAGGGCGAATCTGAAAGCTCCATACAGCTTTTCAGAAGTTTAGAACAGCCGTCGTAGTATATCAGCGCTTTTTCAGGAATATGCATATCAAAATTCAAATCACCAAGTACCTTCCAGATAAGATACATATCCCATAATGCAGTTGGATTTTTATCCTTAACTAAAATGTCCGCATACCTGGAAGCTTCGTCAAACAGTGATATTGCTCTTTCATAGTCTTTTTTATTCTTGTATGTATATCCCAGCTTGCAAAGCAAGGGATAAACAATATGAGGACACTCGTTTTCAATAGTTTTTCTGCACTCATTGTATATGTGTATAGCTTCATCAGTATATCCAAAAAAACGTAAAAAATCACCCAAATTACAGCAAGTGCCGATCCATGCCTGAAGAGTTGATTCGCTTTTTTGTTTATTATAGTCTTTTCGGGCGATAGACATACAACGTGATTCCCAGATCAATGCCATTTTGTATTCGTGTCGGATATGAATACCCGACCGATTCATATTTATAAGCTTTGAAATAATATCAGGATTATCTTTTTCGCTTATAAAATCTTCCTGAATTCCGACCATGAGCATCATTTTTACAAACATTGAGAGCCGCTGTTCAAAAGAAAGTCCGACCTCTTCATCTTCGGTAGGATCGAGATATAATTCATTCGGATATTGTTCGGAGAAATCATAGGATATATATTTTTCAAGAAATACAGGAATGAAAGGAATACTATGACTTAAAGCATATGGTGCGATAATATCATGGGCTTTGTTTGGTTTATAAAGGTATTTACTCGTAACAAATGTCAGGATGAGATCAACATTATTGAGTATTTCCTCTATTTCGCTATCATTAATAGTATTATCATCTTCGAAATAAACGATATCACAAAAATCAAGTTTTTCAACAAGTTCTTCTAACATCTTTCTGTTTTGATTTAGGTCGTACGAATAACCTGTTACATATATCACAGCTCTATTCTCATACTTGGACATAAATATCATCCCTCCCGAACAAGCTCAACAGAAAGCACAGGCGTTTGGCAGTTATAGTACTGATAATGCTATTAATTATTTATACTCAGTGCTGCTGTTTTTTCTAAATTATAACATATATAAAGGTTATATTCAAGCTTTATCACAATCAAGTTTTTGAGTGCCCTATACAATATGTGTTAATTATGTGCTATAATTATTACTATGCCCACTCAGGATGCCATGATGGACAAATCAAAGAAAAGGAATAGTAATAATGAACAAGATCTCAGATTACAAAAAGCAGAAGATCATTAAACGCTATCTCAACGGTGAAAAAGTCGAACAGATTGCAAAATCGACAAAAGTTTCAAAAAGTGCGATTTACTCATGGATAAGGCAATACAACGAAAAGCGTGATAATATCGCCAGCGAGATAGAGACGCTGAAAAAGCTGGTTGAGCGTCAGCAGATGATGATAGAAATACTCAAGACGGTTGGTTGTTTAGTAGGTGCACCGCTTAAAGAAAAGCTGTCCGCAATGGAAAAGCTGTATGGGAAATACAATAATCATCTTCTGTGCGAGACGTTGGAGGTAGACAGAGGAACCTTCCTTAACCACATCAAACGCAATAAAGGCGAGGATAACTGGTATAATCAGCGCCGCGAGGAATTGAAGATTCAAATACAGAAGCTCTTTGAAGAAAACAACCAGATCTATGGCTCAAAGAAGATAACGGCGCTATTAAAAAAGCAGTATGTTAATGTTAGCGAGGAAATGGTCAGGGAGCTTATGAATGAATTAGGCTTGAAGAGTATACGAACCAATTCAAAAAAGGAGTATGTCAAAGAAAAACGAAAGAGAAACATACTTAAGCAGCAGTTCAATGCTGATGCTCCAAATAAAGTTTGGGTGAGCGATGTTACTGTTTTCAGTTATGGCGATTACTATTATTACATATGTGCGATAATTGACCTGTTTTCCCGTAAAGTTGTTGCATACGGTATCAGTAAGCATAACAGCACTCAGATTGTAAAGTCGACTATGAAAAGAGCGATTACAGCAAGAAAGCCGTCACCTGGTTTGATTTTTCACACGGATAACGGCAGTAATTTCTGTTCGAGGACTTTTGAAAAATATCTGAAGGAA
Source organism: Clostridiales bacterium Firm_05 (assembly GCA_001604035.1). Classification (GTDB taxonomy): domain Bacteria; phylum Bacillota; class Clostridia; order Oscillospirales; family Ruminococcaceae; genus Ruminococcus. The sequence goes on along the minus strand of LVAK01000074.1, from coordinate 9,212 downwards.
AATGAGATAGTACATTCGTTTTCACGCTCAGGCACTCCTCACGATAACGCAGTTGCGGAATCATTCTTTTCTTCGTTAAAGCGGGAGGAGCTGTACAGAAGGAAAATAAACAGTGAAGCTGAGCTTTACAGGATAATTGATAAATATATCAATTTCTATAATTCTGAACGTCTTCATTCAGCCAATCACTATAAATCTCCTGATGAATATGAAGATGAGTATAATAAAAAGTGAAAAAAGTGCAGATTACTTCAATTTTTGTTTTCTGAATTCAGATTTTTAGTCGTATCATAACCAAAATTTCCAAATAAGCAGAAAAGCCGTGATTGCCAACATATCGGTAACAACAGCTTACAAATGAAAAACCTTTCTGAACGTGCGGGTTCAGAAAGGTTTAGTCATATCATATGGTGAGACATGAGGGATTTGAACCCTCGACCCTACGCTTAAAAGGCGTATGCTCTACCGACTGAGCTAATGTCTCACAACAAAATCAATTATATCAAATTATTGAGAAGATGTCAAGGGGTTTCAGATGTTTTTAGAAAAGCAACATAATAATCAACTGAGCATCGAATGATTAGTGCATAATGCTGTTTTTGATAAAGTGCCTTGACATTCTTATCCGGATATGATATAATATTTAAGTCGTCAAGAGATGTGCTTGTAGCTCAGCTGGATAGAGTGACTGGCTACGAACCAGTAGGTCGGGGGTTCGAATCCCTCCAGGCACGCCATAAGACCGCAGATGATCATCTGCGGTCTTATTTTTTCTATGTCTGAATGAATGCACTTGACTTTTATATAATATTAATGTATAATAAACGCTATACGATTGATATATCATACAAATAAAGTAGCTGTTATATGTATAAGCTGCACAAAGGGAGGAATAGGATGAAGCACTTATTTGCCAATATGAAACCGTATTGGCGCATGATCATTCTGACGCTCGCATTGCTTATAGTCCAGGCCTTCTGTGACCTTTCATTGCCACAGTATACGTCGGATATGATCGATACCGGCATCCAGAATCATGGCATCGAGTATGCTGTGCCGGAAAAGCTGACCGCAGAGGAAATGATGTTTTCCGAGATGTTCATGACTGAGGATGAGATCAGAAAATGGGAGGACAGCTTTTCTGCTGACGGAGATATCTTCAAGCGCCGCTCGCTCAGCAAGAAGGAGCTGGAGAAACTCGATGATGAAATGCTCATACCGCTGATACTTACCTATCAGACTGGAAATATGAGCGAGGAGCAATTCAAGGAGACCTTGGAAAATGCTATGTCAGCCAATCCGGAACAGGCTCCGGAGGGACTTGACTTAAAGAACCTCACTCTTGATGAGATCCAGGAGCAGATGCAGATGGAGCTTAAAACTCACGAGGCTGAGGATGAAGACGGCAATATTACCACTTATGTGGATATGCGTCCGGTAATGCTTGGGATGATACAGAGCGGCCAGATGGATGCTGGTCAGCTTGATGCTATCCGTAAGCAGATGAAGGATACCATAGACGATATCGGCAGCAAGACCATGCGCTCAATGGGTATAGCCTATGCAATATCCTGCGATAAGGCTGCCGGAATGGATATAGATTCTATACAGAAGAAGTATCTGTGGATGCAGGGCTTAAAGATGTTTGTTATGGCATTCTTCATGCTTGCTGCTTCGGTTGGCGCAGGCTACTTTGCCGCAAAGGTCGGAGCAGGAGTTGGCCGAGATCTCAGAGAGAAGATATTCCGCAAGGTAATGGGCTTCTCTAATACTGAAATGGATAAATTCTCAACAGCCTCTCTTATAACAAGAAGCACCAACGATGTTCAGCAGATACAGCTTGTAACGGCAATGCTGCTGAGGATGCTGATGTATGCTCCTATAATCGGAATAGGCGGAGTGATAAAGGTTGTAAATTCCGGCGCACATATGGGCTGGATAATCGGGCTTGCAGTATTTGCTATATTCTGTCTTGTACTGGTGCTGATGGTGCTGGCAATGCCAAAGTTCAAGATCATGCAGAAGCTTGTGGATAAGCTGAACCTTGTATCCCGTGAGATACTCACAGGTCTGCCTGTAATAAGGGCATTCGGCCGTGAAGAGGTGGAGGAAGAGCGCTTTGAGAAATCAAATACCGACCTTATGAAAACTCAGCTCTTCACCGGAAGAGTAATGTCCTTCATGTTCCCGGGAATGATGCTGGTCATGTACCTTACAACTCTCCTTATCGTGTGGGTATCTGCTCACAGGATAGACGAGGGAACACTTCAGGTCGGCGCAATGACTGCGTTCATCACATATTCAACTCAGATAGTAATATCCTTCCTCATGCTCACAGTAATGTCTGTACTCCTTCCGAGAGCAGGTGTTGCTGCTGAAAGAATAGATGAGGTTATGAAGACAGATACAGTGATAACTGAGCCGGTATCACCGGAAAAGCCAGTTTCAGCCAGCGGCGAGGTGCGTTTCAGCGGAGTATCATTCAAGTACCCGAGTGCTGACAGCAATGCGCTGGAGAATATCGATTTTACAGCTTCTCCCGGACAGACTACTGCCATAATCGGAAGCACAGGCTGCGGCAAATCAACACTTATAAATCTTATCCCACGTTTCTATGATGTTACCGAGGGCAGCGTAACTGTCGGCGGAACTGATGTAAGGCAACTCTCAAAGTCTGATCTGCGCTCAATGATAGGACTTGTTCCGCAGAAGGGAGTCCTCTTCTCGGGAACCATAGACTCAAATCTTCGTTTCGGTCAGCCGGAGGCTTCACAGGAGGATGTGGAGAAGGCAGCCGAGATAGCTCAGGCGCTTGAATTCATCACTGACGGCGAAGGAGGCTTTGAGAGAAGCATAGCCCAGGGCGGAAGCAATGTTTCCGGCGGCCAGAAGCAGCGTCTTGCCATTGCAAGAGCTATTGTGAAGAAGCCTAAGATATATATATTCGACGACAGCTTCTCTGCGCTGGACATGAAGACCGACGCAATGCTGAGAAAGGCTCTCGGCGAGTACGTCAAGGATTCAACAGTTATCATAGTCGCACAGCGTATCAGCACTATTATGAACGCTGACCAGATACTGGTCCTCGATGAGGGAAAGATCACCGGCCGGGGAACTCATGCGGAGCTTCTCAGAAGCTGCGATACCTATCGCCAGATAGCTAAATCCCAGCTTTCTGAGGAAGAGATAAACAAGAGCATAGGAGGTGGACAGGATGAGTGAAGAGAATAGAGTCCCACAGAAAAAAGGACCTCCTATAGGCGGAAGGTTTGCTCCCGGAGAGAAGCCGAAGAACTTTAAGCAGGCACTGAAAAAGCTGCTGGATTATATCGGAATGTATAAGATACCGATATTCATAGTAATGATCCTTGCAGCTCTGGCAACAGTCTTTTCAGTTGCCGGTCCGAAGATAATGGCCAAGGCCACAAACGCTCTGTTTAAAGGCCTCATGCGTAAGGTTGCCGGTACAGGCGGCATTGATTTCAGCTATATCGGAAAGATACTCCTGTTCACACTTGGACTGTACGTATTCAGTTCTGTGGTAAGCTTCCTTCAGGGCTGGATAATGGCAGGTATCTCACAGAAGATATGCTTCCGGCTCAGAAAGGATATTTCAGAGAAGATAGGCCGTATGCCTATGAAGTATTTCGAGAGCCGTACCTATGGCGAGGTGCTCTCACGTATCACCAACGATGTTGATACAATGGGAACTACTCTCAACCAGAGCATAACCCAGATAATCACATCTGTAGCAACGCTTATCGGAATACTTGTGATGATGCTTTCGATATCACCGCTGATGACACTTATATCCCTGGTGATGCTTCCGGTATCAGCATTCCTGCTCTCATTTGTTATAAAGAAGTCACAGAGACACTTCCGTACCCAGCAGGAATACCTTGGCCATATAAACGGTCAGGTGGAAGAGAGCTACAGCGGCCATACTGTTATCCAGGCCTTCAACAAGGAGGAGGAAACAGTGGAGGAGTTCTGCCGTACAAATGATGTACTCTATAAATCATCATGGAAATCCCAGTTCCTTTCGGGAATAATGATGCCGATAATGATATTCGTCGGAAACCTGGGCTATGCCGGAGTTGCTATCTCAGGCGGCTTGCTGGCCATAAAGGGCGTTATCGGTATCGGTGACATACAGGCATTCATCATTTATGTCAAGCAGTTCACACAGCCTATCTCACAGACAGCTCAGGTAATAAATCAGGTGCAGTCAATGGCTGCTGCTGCGGAGAGAGTATTTGAATTCCTGGACGAAGAGGAGGAAGAGCAGGTACCAGCTGATGCAGTCAGCCTTACAGACGTAAGAGGCGACGTTACCTTCTCACACGTAAGCTTCGGCTACGATCCGGAAAAGATAGTTATCGGAGATTTCAGCGCAGAGGTGAAGGCGGGACAGAAAATCGCAATAGTCGGTCCTACCGGTGCCGGAAAGACAACTATGGTCAAGCTGCTGATGAGGTTCTATGACGTAAACAGCGGAAGCATATCCATAGATGGTGTTGATATCAGAAAGGTGCCGAGGCGTGAGCTGAGAGAGAATTTTGGTATGGTGCTCCAGGATACATGGCTGTTCAATGGTACTATCATGGAGAATATCCGCTACGGACGCCTTGACGCAACAGATGAGGAGGTAATTGCGGCAGCAAAGGCTGCGCACGCACACCACTTCATCAAGTCTTTGCCGAATGGCTATAATATGATCCTTAACGAGGACGCAAGCAATGTCTCACAGGGACAGAAGCAGCTCCTCACAATTGCAAGAGCGATCCTTGCGGACTCAAAGGTAATGATACTGGACGAGGCAACGTCCTCTGTAGATACACGTACAGAATCCCTGATACAGGATGCTATGGACAGACTTATGTCAGGAAGGACCAGCTTTGTCATCGCTCACAGACTTTCGACTATACGCAATGCGGACATGATACTCGTTATGCGTGACGGAGACATCGTGGAGCAGGGCAGCCATGAAACTCTTCTTGCAAAGGACGGCTTCTATGCTCAGCTTTACAATTCACAGTTTGAAAGTGCATAAAACATAAGGACTGCTCCGGCAGTCCTTTTTGCTTGCATATGAAGAGAAGATGTGATATAATAAGAAAAAGCGGAGCTTTTTTCCGGGAAAGGAAAGGTGTCTGTGGAAAGATGAAGAGCAAAGATCCGGCTTTGAAAAAGCGTATATTTGATATAATCCAGATAGGCAATAAAGATGACCTGCCAAGCAGATCCTTTGATTATTTTATAGTATCAGCCATAATCATAAATATCCTTATAGCATTTCTCGATACCTTTGACGAGCTTTCGGTTTTTTACAGCTTATTCGGTATCATTGAAGCGGTCACGATCATAATATTCATTATAGAATACCTTCTCAGGATATGGACTTCCGATTGCCTGTATCCGGACTGCGGACGGGGAAAAGCGGTATTGAAGTTCCTGTTTTCCTTTGACGGTATCGTTGATCTGCTGACAATACTTCCGTTTTTCTTTCTGGACGGCTTCATCGTTTTCCGTATGCTGAGAGTCGTCAGGATATTCAGGCTGTTCAGGGTGAACGCACAGTACGACTCCTTCAATATAATAACTAATGTACTGTATGAAAAGCGAAATCAGATCGCATCATCGGTATTCATAATAATAACGCTCATGCTTGCTTCGTCAATAGGTATGTACGGTGCGGAGCATGAGGCTCAGCCGGAGGTATACAAGAACGCTTTTTCCGGCATATGGTGGAGCGTATCCGCACTGCTTACCGTGGGATATGGAGATATTTATCCGGTAACAGTGGCTGGCAAGATAATGGGAATACTGACAGCCTTCCTCGGTGTAGGAGTGGTAGCTATCCCAACCGGTATCATCAGTGCCGGATTCGTTGAGCAGTATTCAAAGAAGAAAAATGCAGATGTATTTTTCAATGATGTGCAGGAGCTTGGCGAAATACTGGTGACACGGGAAAGCGGACTTGCTGATAAGACGGTTTGCGATGTTGAGAGCGAGCATGATGCAAAGGTGTATATGATAATCCGGGAAGGACTTACTGTCATCGCTTCCGGCGATGTCGGGCTCAGGGAAGGAGATATCCTTGTAGTCCGTATGAATAAGCTGATAAAGAAATGAGAAAAAGCCATAAAGAAGCTGAACTTCTTTATGGCTTTTTGTTTTGTAATTATTCAGATGGTGCAAGAGCCTTTGTTATTGCATGGAGGAGAACCTGTGCGGCATCGTCGGAGGTAGATTTTTCATAGATGACCAGGTTTGACTGCTGGATGAATTTATCGATCAGTGTTGAGTTCTCCATAAACGGATCCATATGCTTGAGGTTCTGATTATTTTCCATTACAAGCGAAGCGTCGTACTGAAGTCCTGTAAGCATACCAGCTTCATCCAGATAGTTCCTTGCAGCGATACTTATGGGGATGCCTTTTTCTACGCCCTGCAGCAGAGCCATTTCCTTGCTGTTGAGCATGAAGTTCATCAGCTTTGCCGCTTCTTCAGGATGTTCAGTGTTCTTGCTTATGGCATAGAAGGATGCAGGCTTTGCATACCAGCCCTCACCGGACTGCACCTTGCCGTTGGTGGGATAGTCGGCAGGGATTATCTCATAACCGTTATCGATAGCCTTTCCGCAGTAGTTCGCAGCGTCGCTTATCCATGCTACAGTTCCGGCGTAGGTGCCGTTGACGATGTTCAGCTTTTCGTAGTATTCCACCTGAGGGATGACCTTTTCGTCAACAAGGCGGCAGTAGAGATCTATCATTGTTTTCAGTTCACTGTCAGTGAAGCCGAATGATCCGTCCTCATTCAGGAAGGACTTGCCGCTCTGCTGTTCGGCGTAGGATATGGCAAGCAGCCATAGGGATTTTGAATTAACTGAGAGGGGATATATCCTGTCCTCCCTCATAGCCTTTGCAGCGGTGAAGAAATCATCCCATGTTTTCGGGATATCCAGACCATATTTATCGTATATTGTTTTGTTGATATAGACGGTTTCTGCGTTCATGGCAATAGGGATGCCGTTGAGCTTATCCCTTACTCTGCCGAATTTCAGGTATTCTCCCGGGAATGTGGATAAATCGATAATATCGTCCAGTTCGTCCAGATTGTAATATCCATTTCCTTTAGGTGAATACTGAGGTATCCAGGCTGCATTGATCTGCATAACGTCCTCTTCAGTCTCAGATATCATCCTTACACGGTTCCTTGCCTCGTAGCCGGACCATTCCGAGTAGCTGCACTTGACCTTGATATCGGGATTCTGTTCCTGAAACAGCTCCATGGCCTGGATGGTGTAGTCGTTTCTGGCATCGTTCCCCCACCATGAAAGGGTGATGACGGTCTGTTGTTCCTTGGGGGTGACAGTGGCCTTGTTTGAGCATCCGGAATTAACTATACATGAGCCGGCGAGAATAAAGGCAGTCAGTTTTTTCAGTACTTTCATTTATCTTCCTCCCCATGGCTCATAGAAGGATCATAGAAATTGTATGTATCCTTGCCGTGTTTTTTAGAATAGTAAAGTGCAGTATCAGATGCTTTGTAGAGCTCCTCGAAGGAATTGCCGCTGCCGGGGAACATGGCCACGCCGATGCTTCCGGATACTTTGTATTTGCCATCCTTGCCGGTATAGTTGTTTCTGAAGGCTGAACATATTTCCTCGCATTTTGCTGTTACGAACTCTCTGCGGTCAGAGTCTTTGGGGAAGTTGTGGACGAAAACACAGAACTCGTCTCCGCCGATACGGCCTATGAAGTCCTCGGGAGAGAATACACCACGGAGAATACTTCCTATCTTAGCCAGTACCTGATCGCCGACAGCGTGTCCGAGGTTGTCGTTTACACCCTTGAAGTTGTCCAAATCGACCAGCACCATAGCCAGTGCATCGTCCGGTGAGGCGTTTGCGAGGCGGTGTGCAGTATAATCCTCAAAAGCTTTTTTATTGAGGATACCGGTGAGCTGATCCATTTGTGACTTGATATCCAGATAGGAGAAGGAACGCTTTACAGGCTCAGTAAGCCTGATGGAAAGCTCGATACCTATGAGTACAGCGAGAAGAGAGGCAAGACCGGCTATCATGTAAATATAATAGCGCATCTCGTTTTTTTCTTTCAGGATGATCTGCGTGGGTATGGAGCAGATAACGAACCAGTCATCCTCACAGGAATTTACTGTGATGAGGTACTGATTGTCCATAAATGTGGCGGAAGACTTATATGTTATGCGGGCCCTTATATCATAAGGAAGACTTTCGCCGACCTCTTTTTTGGCAGAGGAATATATGATGTTGTAGCTGCTGTCTGTGAGGCGGACGTCCAGATCGTCCAGAGTTTCAGGGTTATCAAAGACGCTTTCAAGTTCGGAAGCATAGAATGAGAGTATGAGAAGTGAATTGTCATTTAGTCTCTTCACGTAGTAGATGCGCTTGAAATCATTGTTATAACCGGTGAACCAGCCATCGCTGGTGCGTTTTTTTGTGATCTTTGATTCCATATCACGGAAAAGGTTTTCGCCGAAAAGATAGGAGGTACCGTTAGATATTTTTCCAACAGTGTGATTATTGCGGTAAACGATGCCATAATCCACGAAATTCTCCATGATGCAGAGGCTGTAAAGCTTATCTGAGATATCCTTCTCAGTGGAGAGGGCTTCAAATTCATCATTTGACTGATCGGTGGCATCGTATGTATAGATCTCGTCATAAGCAAAGACAAGAGTTCCCACAGTTTCCATTCGCTGAAGATAGCTGTCCATATTGAGCTTCATCTGAAGGTTAAGGGATGAGGCCATAGCGGCGACCTTATTTTTCAGAACTGAGTCAGTCTTACGTACAGCAAGCAATGAAACAATGCCTATAGAAAAAATGATAATAAGCGCATATCCTATTATCATAAGTATTTTAAGCCGGGTGATATTTTTAAGCTCCGACGCAGAAGGGGAGGTTTTAGACATGATAAACTCCTTAATTTATGAGAATACATATTAAATACATTATATCACTGATCTCTGTTAAAATCAATATGCAAAATGATAAAATGAGGGAAAATCCTTTGTAAGGAATGCCTATTTTAGCAGGCAATCTTTGGACTAAATTTGGCTTGACATATCGAAGAAAAGATGATATAATATATTTACTGTCGAACACGGAGGAGTCAAGCGGCGGAAAAGGAATTTGAAAAAAATTCAAAAAAGCACTTGACAAA
>LVAK01000073.1 GCA_001604035.1 Clostridiales bacterium Firm_05 | reverse complement strand
GGTTCGGGGAAGAACCTTTCCTCAGAAAGGTTTTCCCCGAGTAATTACCATATACTTCTATATGAGCATTGCACTCATCGTGTGCTGCCTGGTTTATACCGTAATCGTTTTTGTAAGTGAAATGCCGTTCTTATCGATCTCTGCAAGGACGCAGTCTCCGGCTTTCAGCTCGCCAGACACTATCCTCTGTGCCAGCTTATCCTCTATCAGCTCAGTCACACGCCGTCTTATAGGACGGGCTCCGTACTTCTCAGTATCCCCTGTTTCTGCCACGGCCTCTATAACACTGTCGGAATAGCTCAGACCGATACCAAGCCTGCCGGAACGCTTGCGAAGGTTCTCAAGAGCTATGCGGCTGATCTCAATTATATCTGCACGATGAAGCTGACGGAATACCACTGTCTCATCGATACGATTGACAAATTCCGGGGTGAAATGACCTCTTACAGCTTCAAGCACACGTTCCTCCGACAGCTTTGCCCTGTCCTCTGAAAAGCCGACTTTTCCGCCCCCTGTAAACATCTCCGCACCAATATTTGTTGTCATTATAATGATACAGCTCCGGAAGCTGACCTGCCGCATGGACGAATCCGTGAGTATGCCGTCATCAAGTATCTGGAGCAGTATGTTCAGTACCTCTATATCCGCCTTCTCTATCTCATCAAAGAGTATCAGCGAATAAGGATTCCGCCTTACCTTCTCACAGAGATTGCTGCCGCTGTCCTCATAGCCTGTATACCCGGGAGGCGCTCCTATCAGCTTTGATACGGAGTGTTTTTCCATATACTCCGACATATCTATGCGGATAAGACTTCCGGAGCTGCTGAATATACAGTCTGCTATGGCCTTTGCCAGCTCAGTCTTGCCTACACCGGTAGGCCCTGCGAAGAGGAATGAAGCTGTGGGACGGCAGCTGTCCTTCAGCCCTGATCTTGCACGGTATATAGCATTCGTCACCTTTTCAACAGCACTGTCATGTCCCACTACACGTTCGGAAAGATACTGACGCATATCCTCGATACGCTGCCTTTCGCCTGTATTTATACGGCTGAGAGGTATACCGGTTTTAAGGGAAATGACTGTGCTGATATCCTCTTCTGTTACTGCTTGTCTCCCCTCGCCATTTATAGCAGTGCCAAGTGTATCCGGTCTGAGTCTCCTGTCCTGCATATCAATCACATCGGTGTCATGAGTACACAGAGCGGTTGTTCGCCTGATCTTTGCACAGGCACAGGCTTCGTCAAGCACATCTATGGCCTTGTCAGGCAGGAATCTGTCAGGGATATATCTCATGGACATATCCACTGCCATTTCTGCTATACTTTCGCTGACTTCAACGCCGTGAAAGCTCTCGTAATTTCTTTTCAGGCCGTTTATTATGCGGATGCAGCTCTGCTTGTCAGGCTCCGAAATGCTGACAGGCTGAAAACGGCGTTCAAGTGCAGGATCCTTTTCTATGGTCTTGCGGTACTCGTCAAAGGTGGTGGCACCTATTATCTGAAGCTCTCCTCTCGCAAGCCTTGGCTTCATTATATTTGCCGCATCTATTGCTCCCTCCGCTGCACCTGCACCTACTATAGTGTGTATCTCATCGATAAAGAGTATCACATTTCCCGCAGTAACAGCCTCGTCTATGCAAGCACGCACTCTCTCCTCAAAATCCCCCCTGTACTTTGCTCCGGAGAGGAGTGCCGCAAGATCAAGGGAAAAAATATACCTGTTTTTCAGAGCATCCGGTACAAGATTCCGGACAAACAACGCAGCAACGCCCTCGACTATAGCCGTCTTGCCAACGCCAGCTTCTCCTATAAGACAGGGATTGTTCTTGTTTCTCCGTGCAAGTATCTGCATTACACGCTCTATCTCGCTGCTGCGTCCGATAAGAGGATCGTTTTTCTTTATCAGTGATATGTCTGTGATGTTCCTGCCATAACGGAAAAGATTAGGGAGATGAGACATTTTCGGCTTTATAGAATCGTATAGCTCCACGCCCACTTCCGCCGATGTCATCAGCTTAAGGCTCTCGCATATCCCTGTGATATCTGCGCCAAGCTTTTTCAGTATTGTAAATCCGCTGCAGGAGGACTCCTTTATCATTGCAGCAAGTATATGCTCCGGTGAAGCCTGTTTTTTCTTTCCGCTGACAGCGATACTGTATGCGGTCTCAAGGATACGCCTTGAGGCTGTGGTGAAATAGCGCTGATTCAGCATAGTAGGCGCTCCCTGTCCAACAAGTCCCACGATCTCGCTGCGAAGCTCATCGTAGCCTGCACCGTTTTCAAGGAGTATATCCGCCGCTTTTGAGGAGCCATCATCTGCCATTGCGAGAAGGATGTGCTCGCTGCCCACGTAAGTATGCCCCAGCTCAGAAGCTGACTTTACAGCGCTTTCCAGTATCCTTACTGATTTCCTTGTGAATTTTTCTGTATTTATCATCGTAATTGCCTCCCGTTTTCTTTTGCATATATATTATGCCACGTTTTTCCTGCGATAACAGTCGAATCCTATGACGGGAGACTTTTTTGTAACACTTTTTTTGCTGTAGCATACTATGTACTATGAAGCGACAACAGATACGCTTCAAATACATCATTATCTTTAAGGAGTGTTCGATTATGTGTAATTCATGCTTTGACGGAAACAACAGCTGGTGCATCATCCTTCTTATTCTTCTCTTCATCCTTCTCTTCAACGGCTGCGGCAATAACTGCGGATGCGGATGCGACAACAACAACGGCTGTGGCTGCGGATGCTGAGTAAAAACAGATAAAAACGCCGTAGGCGGCAAAAAATGGGATTCCAAAGGGATAATATCCCTTTGGCAAGGAGTGAACGAGGGGGACGGCGTCCCCCTGAAAAAGCAGTCCGGACAGCGAAGCGCCTTCCGGACGGACGCACTGCACTTCTACGCCCCGGCTTGACCAGCAAAAAAAGACGATGCCTGCATAGTGTAAGCATCGTCTTTTCCACATTTCTCAAAAGCTAAAGCAGCATAAACAAAAAAGCTCCGTATTAACACGGAGCTTTCATTTTATGCAGATACTACTTTGTTTCTTCTGTTTATAAGCACAGGCTGGCTGCCGTTAACTACACAGTCGGCAGTAACTGTGACCTTGCCTATACTTGTATCAGAAGGTACAGAGAACATGGTCTTCATCAGTATGCCCTCAAGTATAGCACGAAGTCCTCTTGCTCCTGTTTTCAGTGCAAGAGCCTTCTTGGCGATCTCGATAAGAGCGTCATTCTCTATCTCAAGCTCGATGTCATCATACTTGAACAGCTTCTTGTACTGCTTGATAAGCGCATTCTTAGGCTCAGTAAGTATACGTACAAGCGCCGGCTCATCAAGCTCTTCAAGAACTGCGATCACCGGAAGACGTCCTACGAACTCAGGCACCATGCCGTACTTAACAAGATCCTTAGGCTCAGCCTTCTTGAAGATATTCTCCTTGCTCTCCTGATGAGTCTTGATCTCACCGCCGAAGCCGATAGGAGCTTTGCCTACTCTCTTCTGGATGAGATTTTCCAGTCCGTCAAAAGCTCCGCCGCATATAAAGAGGATGTTCTTAGTGTTGATATGAAGCACCTCCTGATTCGGATGCTTTCTTCCGCCCTGAGGCGGAACGTTTGACACTGTTCCCTCAATTATCTTGAGGAGTGCCTGCTGTACGCCCTCACCGCTTACGTCACGGGTAAGGGATGTGTTCTCGGACTTTCTTGCGATCTTATCTATCTCATCGATATAGATTATTCCACGCTCTGCGGCCTTGATATCAAAATCTGCTGCCTGGATGAGTCTGAGGAGCACGTTCTCAACGTCATCGCCTACGTAACCAGCCTCAGTGATAGTTGTAGCGTCAGCCAGTGCGAAAGGCACATTGAGAAGCTTTGCAAGTGTGCTTGCGAGGAAGGTCTTTCCCACACCTGTAGGACCAAGAAGGAGCACATTGCTCTTCTGAAGCTCAACGCCGTCCTCATCCTCGTCCTTCCCCTGCTGCTCACGGCTTATGAGTCTCTTGTAGTGGTTGTATACGGCAACTGAAAGAGCAATCTTGGCATCATCCTGTCCGATAACGTAATCGTCAAGATAAGCCTTTATTTCAGCCGGTTTGAGGAGAGTCATCTCGGATATGGGAGTATCTCCGTCGCTCTGGGCTGCCTTCTTCTTTGCCTTGGATACACCTGTACCATAGAGCATCTCATAGCAGTAAGTTACGCACTCATCGCAGATATTTGCGTTTCCGGCAGAGAACATACTATTGACACGGTTCTCGCCCTTGCCGCAGAAGGTGCATGATTTAAAATTACCTGACATTTATAAAACCTACCTTTTCTCGATAACCTTATCGATCAGGCCGTACTCCATAGCCTCCTGAGCCATCATATAGTTATCACGCTCGCAGTCGATGTGGATCTGCTCAAGAGTCTTGCCTGTATTTGCGGCAAGTATGGATTCAAGTCTGTCTCTTGTTCGCTCAAGGTTCTTTGCGTGTATCATTATATCAGTCTGCTGACCGCCCAGGCCTCCGCCAATAAGGGGCTGATGTATCATAATCTCACTGTTGGGAAGAGCAAAACGCTTGCCCTTTGCTCCGGCGGAGAGGAGGAATGCTCCCATAGAAGCAGCCATTCCGATACATATAGTAGATACGTCACACTTGATATAATTCATTGTGTCATATATCGCAAATCCGGCTGTTACAGAACCTCCGGGACTGTTGATATAAAGTGAGATATCCTTTTCTGTATCCTGGCTCTCAAGATAGAGGAGCTGTGCTACAACAAGGCTTGCTGTAGTATCGTTCACCTGATCCGAAAGCATTATTATCCTGTCATTGAGGAGGCGTGAGAAGATGTCGTATGATCTTTCTCCTCTGCTGGTCTGCTCCACAACGTATGGTACTAAACTGCTCATAATTCATCGCCCTTTCTTAAAAACGCTTGTCCCACAAGAAATATGTGGGACAAACTACTGTTATTATGTTGATACCTGTCGAATAAAGATTATTCAGCGTCTGTCTTTTCTTCAGCTGCTTCTTCAGCAAGTGTATTGTCAACTACTGCATTCTCCTTGACAAGCTCAACTGCCTTCTGTACCTTGAGGTCGTCTACATAATCGTCAAGAGGAATGAACTTCTTGATAGTTTCAACGTCCATCTTGTTTGCAGCAGCCATATCAGCGAGACCTGCATTTACATCTTCATCAGAGATCTCGATATTCTCGTACTCAGCGATCTTCTCAAGAGCAAGGCGGAGCTTTACTTCCTTCTCAGCTCTCTCTCTGTAAGTATCTCTGAATGAATCCATATCCATACCAGTGTACTGGAAGTAGAGGTTGAGATCCATGCCCTGTGAACGGAGCTGCTGCTCGAAGTTACGCATAAGTCCGTCGATCCTGTGCTCGAACATACAGTTCGGGATAGGAGCGTCAACCTTCTCGATAAGAGCGTTCATAAGAGCGTTCTCGAAGTTGTTGTCAGCCTGCTCAACAGCAGCCTGCTCCATCTTCTCTCTGATGTCACTTCTGTACTCGTCAACTGTATCGAACTCTGTAGCGTCCTTTACGAGATCATCGTTGATCTCTGGGAGCTCCTCATAGCTGATAGCCTTGAGCTTTGTCTTGAATGTAGCTTCCTTGCCTGCGTAATCAGCCATCTGATAGTCCTCAGGGAAAGTAACTACTACATCGAACTCATCGCCGATGTTGTGGCCAACGATCTGATCCTCGAAGCCGGGGATGAAAGCACCGCTGCCCAGCTTGAGAGGATGATCCTCACCCTTGCCGCCGTCGAATGCCTCGTCACCGAAGAAGCCCTCAAAGTCGATGATAACCTCATCGTCCATCTGAGCTGCTCTGTCCTCAACAGAAACTATACGAGCGTTCTTCTTTCTGATGATCTCGATCTGCTTGTCGATATCCTCGTCAGTGATCTCAGCTACCTTCTTAGCAGCCTTGATTCCCTTATAATCAGTGATCTCGATCTCAGGCTTTGTAACACATACAGCCTTGAGCTCAACACCGGTTTCCTTATCGATAGAAGTGATCTCAACGTTAGGTCTGTCAACGAGAACAAGTCCTGTCTCCTTAACAGCAGCATCTACCTCAGGACCAACAAGAGCATTTACAGCACCCTCATAGAAAGCGCCCTCACCGAAAGTCTTCTCAGCAAGCTTTCTTGTGACCTTGCCCTTTCTGAAGCCCTTGATCTGGATATTCTTCTTCTGACGCTGATACTCCTGCTCAACAGCCTTCTCGAAAGTCTCTGCGTCAATAGAAATTACTAACTCTGTAGTATTCACATCTGTTTTGTTTGATGATTTTAAACTCATGATTAATGCTTCCTCCATTATTTATATAACATACTTGGTACATTATACCACATTTGAAAAAATTTTTCTACTGATTTTCCGCACTTCTGCATATTGCACAATTCACAGCACCTTTTCAGGTACAAACTGTAGATAATCACCTGAGATCAGATGAAAATTAACATCGTCATATGTGTTTGTAACGCAAAGCTCGTGAGCGGAACGGCCGTGGATATGGCCATAGTAGCACTCCTTTATCTTATAGCGGTAAAGGATCTCCAGTATGTCATAGTTGAAATTTGTTGCGAAGATCGGCGGATAGTGCATAAAGACTATCGGCTCAAGCTCTTCCTTCAGCGCCGACTGTATCGATGTTTCAAGGCGCTGGACTTCTCTGCGGAGGACTTTCTCATCCTGTACCTCGCCGGGCATATTCACCCAGCCTCGTGTACCGCAGATACCATAATCCCCATAGCGGTAATGGTTGTTGTGGAGTATCTTCATGCTTATAAGTCCCTCAGCAGCGAAGAAATCCTCCATTTTTTTCTTTGTCGTCCACCAGTAATCGTGGTTGCCTTTGAGTATGATCTTCTCTCCGGGCATTCTCTCGATAAAGCTGAAGTCAGGCAACGCCTGCTGCAGGGACATTCCCCAGGAGATATCGCCTGCCAGAACGACTGTATCCTCCGGCTTTATCAGCTCCATCCAGTTCTTCTCGATCTTCTCCTGATAGTCCTGCCAGCCGGCAAAGACGCTCATAGTCTTTGAGGGATCGCTGAAGCTGAGATGGAGATCGCCGATAACGAAGAGACTCATGCTTATATTCCCAGTGTCCTGAGGACGTATTCCTTCTGATCCGCCTTATCTATAACGTCATTGAAGCGCTCAGGCTTGTTCTTGAGATCAGCAAGTGCAGCAGGGATATCCAGCTTTGAGAGCTCTGCTATCCTGTCTACCTTTGCGTATTCGTCAATATCAGAAGCCTTGCCTTCAAGAGCCTCAAGTACAGCAGCGCTGAACTTGTAAGGGCTTGCTGTTGAAGCGATGACAGTCTTTGTTGTATCGCCAGTAGCCTCTCTGTAGTCGTTGTATACCTTTACTGCAACAGCGGTATGAGTATCGCAGGTATATCCATACTTTTCGTATATAGCGTGGATAGTCTCCTTTGTCTGCTCATCGTCGCAGAAGCCGCCGCAGAATTCCTCCTGGAGCTTTGCCTTTACGTCAGCAGATACCTCGTATCTTCCCTCAGAAGCAAGCTTGCCGAACCAGTCACGGATCACAGCATCGTCTCTTCCTGTAAGGAGATAGAGCAGTCTCTCAAGGTTGCTTGAGATAAGGATATCCATTGAAGGCGAAACTGTTGCATAGAACTTTCTGTTCCTGTCGTAAACACCTGTATTTATAAAGTCTGTGAGAACGTTGTTCACGTTTGAAGCGCAGATGAGTTTATTTACCGGAACGCCCATGTGCTTTGCATAGTAAGCAGCGAGGATGTTTCCGAAGTTACCTGTAGGAACAACGATATTGATCTTGTCGCCGAGAGCGATCTCGCCGTCCTTTACCAGCTCAGCATAGGCTGATACATAGTATACCACCTGAGGAACAAGTCTGCCCCAGTTGATGGAGTTTGCAGATGAGAAAACGATGCCGTTGTCAGCAAGCTGCTTCTTCACATCCTCATTGGTGAATATAGCCTTTACACCGTTCTGGCAGTCATCAAAGTTGCCCTTGATAGCGCATACTCCAACGTTTGCGCCCTCCTGAGTCTTCATCTGACGCTTCTGCATGGGGCTTACGCCGTCCTCCGGATAGAAAACGAGGATGGATGTGCCCTCAACGTCCTTGAATCCCTCAAGAGCAGCCTTTCCGGTATCTCCTGATGTGGCAACGAGGATAACTATCTTCTTGTCAAGATTTATCTTCTTTGCTGAAGTTGTAAGGAAGTAAGGCAGTATCTGGAGTGCCATATCCTTGAATGCACAGGTAGGACCGTGCCAGAGCTCCAGCATATATGTTCCGTCAAAGAGATGAGCCAGCTCAGCAATGCTCTCTGTCTCGAAATTCTTTGTGGAATATGCATTGTCAGTGCAGTAGTGTATCTCAGCCTCAGTGAAATCGGTGAGGTACTTTGAGAATATATAAGCAGCTCTGTCAGCATACTTCATGTCGCCGACAGCCTTTATCTCGTCAAGTGACAGCTCCGGTATAATCTCAGGCACGAAGAGTCCGCCGTCAACGGATATGCCCTGAGTTATAGCCTCGGCGCTTGTTACCTTTACCTGACTGTTTCTTGTGCTGTTGTAATACATAATATCACCCTTTAAAAAATGAAATTGTAGCCTGTGGTATCATAGGCATTTGGAATATAATCAATGCTGAGCACCCTGCCCTCCTGAACGATGACTTGTGCGACATCGAATCTGGGCTGGAGCATACTGGGATGCTTACAGCAATAATCAGCAGCAGTTTTGATTATCAGTCCCCTTTTGCGCTTGTTCACTGCTTCAAAGCCGGTAACAAGGCTGTCGGGACGTCTTGCTTTTACCTCCACAAAGGCAAGATAGTCACCGTTTTCAGCGATTATATCTATCTCTCCGCCCTTTATGCGGTAATTTCTTGCGGCTATCCTGTATCCACGCTCAGTGAGATAAGCGCATACGCTCTCCTCGCCAAGCCTTCCTGTCTCGCTCTTAGTCATAGAGCTTCTTCAGGAATGATTTCCTGTGGACTTCGGATATGCCGAACTCTTTCAGCTTTTCATAGTGGAGCTTTGTGCCGTAGCCCTTGTGTTGTTCAAAGGCATACTGCGGATACTTCTCCGCAAGCTCCTTCATGTAGCGGTCACGGGATACCTTCGCCAGCACTGACGCTGCGGATATGGACGCTGAGGTCGCATCTCCCTTTATAACGTATCTGCAAGGGCAGTCAAGCTCCGGCAGTCTGTTTCCGTCAATGAGTGCGAGGTCAGGCTTCACGCCCAGCCCCTCAACTGCTCTCCTCATAGCAAGCATAGTCGCATTGAGGATGTTGATACCGTCTATCTCCTCAACAGAAGCTGTTGCGACGCAGTATGCATCCGCATTGTCCCTGATGACGTCGAAAAGCTCCTCACGGCGCTTCTCGGATATCTTCTTGCTGTCGTTGAGGTAGTCTATCAGCAGGCCGTCCCTTAATATAACAGCAGCGGCATATACATCCCCTGCCAGAGGGCCACGTCCTGCCTCATCAACTCCGCATATAACGGGATATTCCCGGCGGAGCTGTGAATCGTAGTCAAAAAGCTCCTTGTGGAGCACTATCCTCGGCATTACTTCTCCTTTTTCGGCGGCAGCTCAAGAGTTATTCGTCCCAGCTTTCCGCTGCGGAACTCATCAATCACGGTTATTGCCGCTCTCTCGGTGTTTATCTCGCCGCCGGATATCATCATGCCACGTTTCCTGCCCACTTTTTCCAGCAGGGCAAGTCCCTTATCCTCAGCCTCTGTTTCCACCTTGTAGCGCTCTGCAAGTGACGCAGGGTAATTCTCCGCAAGGTAGCTGAGAAGCTTCATAGCCAGCGTTTCAATGTCAAGTATATCATCGCTTATAGCGCCTGTGAATGCAAGGCGCAGCGCAACTTCCTGATCCTCGAACTTCGGCCAGAGCACTCCCGGCATATCCAGAAGCTCGGTATTGTTATCCAGCTTCACCCACTGCTTTGTACGGGTAACGCCGGGACGGTCTTCGGCTTTTGCTCTCTTTGAACCTGCAAGGCGGTTAATAAAGGTGGATTTGCCCACGTTTGGTATTCCCACCACCATGAGTCTTACCGCAGCACCGCTCATACCGCTGCGCTCACGCTTTTCCATGAGCTCTTTAAGTACTTTCGTCCTTACGGCAGGAAGCACATTTTTGATGCCCTTGCCGGACTTACAGTCGATAGCCACAGCCTCTGCACCATTGTTCCTGAAATAATTTATCCACATCTGAGTGGCCTTCTCATCTGCAAGGTCGCATTTGCTGAGTATCACTATCCTCGGCTTGCCCTTTGTCAGATCATCCATCTCGGGATTTCTGCTGCTCAGCGGCGCTCTTGCGTCCACTATCTCAGCAACGGCGTCAACAAGCTTCAGGTTGGAAGCTATGAGCCTCCTTGTTTTCGCCATATGTCCCGGGAACCACTGTATCTGCTTCATATCGTTGTTATCCACAGTGACCTCCTGTCTGTCACTTTATCCTTCCGAAGCTGCCGGAAGGAGCTACACGGAAAATTACCTTTCCGATTATATTATCCACAGCCACATACCCAAGCTCGGATGAGCGGCTGTCTCTTGAATTTCTTCTGTTATCCCCCATTACAAAAACGTATCCCTCCGGAACTGTAACGGGATAATGGCCTATAAATGCGCCTTCATCGGTATGAGTAAGGCCGCTGATATAGTCCTCATGATACTCCTCACCGTCCACATAGACAATGCCCCTGTCGAAGTCGAAATCCACGGTCTGTCCGGCACAGGCGATCACTCGTTTCACCAGAGTAATATTCATTCCCCGGCCATGGACAAGCTGTCCTTCCTCGTTCATAGTGACAGATTCATCAGCCTCGAAAACAATAATGTCCCCCTGCTTCGGGTGCTTGCAGAAGGATGTGACGATCACCTTGTCCTCCGGCTTTAGTGTATCCATCATGGATTCACCGTTTATAGTAGTCACATGGAGAAAATAAGTGAATACCATGCCGGCGATCAGCATGGTAGCAAAAAACATTTCAAGGAATCCGCACACCGCTTCAAGCGGTGCCGGAAGTCCTTTTTTCAGCTTAGTTAGCAGACTCATTCTTTGAATTGAAGAGGAACTTGAACTTATCGAAAGGCTGATATCTCAGTATAGCCTTTCCGTAGACCTGGCTCTTCTTGATAAGGCCAACTCCTGCATCACGGCTGTCTGATGAAGCCTCTCTGTTGTCTCCCATTACAAAGTAGTAGCCATCCGGCACCTTGAATGGATACTTGCCGTTGAAGCCTGTGAGCGGATCTGTTCTCGCATCCTTCATAACGTATGGCTCGTCCAGCTCCTTGCCGTCAACGTAAGCCTTGCCGTCCCTGATATCTATCTCCTGGCCGGGAGTAGCGATAACACGCTTTATTATACATTCCTTAAGGCGGTTGCCGTCGATATTTACCGCTACAGGATCGCCGTTCTCATCGATATCATAGGCCTTGTCGTTATCAACAACGATAATGTCGCCGTATTTAAGATTGAAGAATACGGTGCTCATCATGATCTTGTCACTGTCCTTAAGTGTTGGGTTCATTGAACCGCCTACAACGCTTACGGGGTGCAGAAGATAGGTAAAGATCATACCTATTATAAAGATAGTGACAAGTGTTGACTCCACTATGTCTATAGTATCATCAAGCAGCTTTCTTCCGAAGGTCTTTTCTGTGCTCTCCTTCTTCTCACTGACTTTTTCAGCGATCTTCTCAGCTTCTTCCTCAACTGCCCCGGCAGCATCCTCTGCGTCCTCAGCAGCAGCTTCAGCCTGTTCTGTGATCTCTTCTGCTATATTCTCGGAAGCCTCTTCCAGTGTTTCCTCATTTATTATATCCTTTTCTTCATCCATGGTGAAGCCTCCTGACATATGATCTAAAAAATAATTATGTAGCAAAAAAGGGACTACAAGTCCCTCAAGGAATAAGATGAGTCAGGCAGAGATCCTCTGCCTGAGCTCAGTCTGCAGCCTCTTAGCGGATCTGCTCCTTGACCTTGGCAGCCTTACCAACTCTGTCTCTGAGATAATAAAGCTTGGCTCTGCGAACCTTACCATGTCTTACGACCTCAACCTTGTCAACAACAGGTGAGTGGAGAGGGAATACTCTCTCGATACCGCAGCCGTGAGCAACACGTCTTACAGTAAATGTCTCGCTGATACCGCCGTGCTTCTTGGCGATAACTGTTCCCTCGAAGACCTGAATACGGCTCTTGTCGCCTTCCTTGATCTGTACGTGAACCTTGATAGTGTCACCTACATTGAATTCAGGAACATTTTCCTTCATGCTTGATTCGCTGATTAACTTGAGTGCATCCATTTTACTTTTCCTCCTAAAATTTCCGGATATTCATAAACTGCTCGGCCGCAGCGTTCAGCATTCGCAGCAGCAGAAACGGAGCCCTGAGGTCAATTATCACAATACGTCTGATACCGGCTTCCTGACAGTCAGCGGACTAACCGATTTAATGTCTTTCGGCATTAACCCTCATCTGAATGATAAAATCATAACAGACGGATTTCAAATGCTTTTATATCATACCACACTTTGCAGAAAAATGCAAGTGTTTTTTGCAAAAAACAGGAAAAATTTTTTATTTCTTTTTAAGGATGACTGATGCAGCGTGGTGCAGCACCTCAAATTCCGGCTGAGCAGTCTTTTCAAGGAAAGCCATATGCTCTTTTTCCCATGCTGCGATATCCTCGGGAGCCATGGAAGCTCCTACTCCTCGGCAGGCTTTCATTCGGCCGTTCCAGCTCTCACGGGTAAACGGCACCATGATATCATATTCATCCCTCGCTTCGGTCTCGAAGTAACGCTCTGCTATCTCCGGTACGAATACCGGTGTGCGCTCATAGCCGCCTCCTGACCATGAGGGATTGTACTTCAGCACCAGCTCCTCGCTGGTTCTTGCTATTTCATCATCAGCCGGCACCCACGCCATGAACAGTATGACCAGCCTTCCTCCGTCTTTCAGAAGCCTTGCCAGCTTCGGGATGACCTTGTCGTAGTCAAAATAGAAGAAGCACTGGCAGGCTGTTATCACATCGAATGTACCGTCCGGAAAGTCTATATCCTCTGCCGGAGACACAACGAAATCGATATTCTTGCCTTCCTTTTCGGCAAGTATCCTTGCCTGGGCTATCTGGTTCTCTGAAATGTCAGAGCCTGTCCATTCCGCCCCGTATCTGTACATATTTCTCGGCACAACACCTGTACCTGTACCAAGGTCAAGAACCTTCTGTCCCTTGACGCAAAGACCTCTGTCAGCTACCTTCTGAAAGAAAACAGGCGGATAAATGTCCCTGAACTTTGCGTAATCCTCTGATGCTTTTCCCCAGTCAAAGGCTTTTCCGCCGTCTATCTCCCTACTGAATATATCCATGATTGCACCTCACTTAAATATAGTATCATCATCACACAGAATAGCCCTGCGGACGAATTTTTCAGCCTCAAAGGGCTCAGCTCCGGAATTTTTCAGTGCCTCTGCAAAGAGCATCGGATTGTAGTTCGTCTGAGTTCCCGCCGGCAGCCTCATAACGATATCCACTGAGTCCTCAGTTTTTTCGCAGGTGATTATCTCCATATCCGGCTTTATATCCACAGTCTTTATGCCCTTTTTCGTTTTCTTTTCAATGAGTATCTCAGTGCCGGAAATAAGCTTGTTTACGTCATCCATAAGCTTGACGGCGTTATCTGTTACCAGTGAAAAACTGTATTCAGCCTTTGCGATAGCAGTGATCTTCTGCTCCTGCAAAGCCACCGATACTATGCCCATCCCCTCCGGCATAACAGCGTTCAGGCGGTCACGTATCTCCTCCAGCGGCATATTGTCGTCAGTAATATTGAAGTCCAGTATCTCACACTCGCTCTCAAAGCCCAGCGACAGTGCCAGTGCAAAAGCGTAGTACGGGTGGGGATTGAAGCCCTCGGTGTACCATATCGGCAGTCCGGAGCGGCGGAACGTCCTGAGCATACAGCGGTTCAGGTCAAGATGAGAGATGTACTTTGCTCGCCCGGTCTTTTTAAATGTAGCCCTTACTCTCAGCAAAAACAATCCCTCCCCACTTTTTTATTTACTCCGCAGCCCGAGCATCTCAGGCGGCAGTTAGGTGTTGTCACAGACTTGTGTGCAGTCTTGTTCTCACGGATGAAGAACTCCTTTGAAACAAGATAGTCAAGATGATCCCAGGGAAGTATCTCGTCATACTCAAAGCGGCGGTTTGCGTAGAATGATGTGTCGATGCCGCACTCCTTGAACGCCTCGATCCACTTTCCGAAGTTGAAATACTCTTCCCAGCTATCGAACTTGCAGCCTTTCTTCCATGCGGTATAGATAGCCTTGCAAAGCCTTCTGTCTCCCTTTGCAAGTATGACCTCAAGCTGGCTGACATTCGGATCATGATAGCTGACCTTGATTTTCTTGGTCTTAACTGAATCCAGCAGCAGCTTCTGCTTGTGCTCGATCATCTCACGGGTGTCCTGCGGCTCGAACTGAAAAGGCGTAAAAGGCTTTGGTACGAATGTGGCGCAGCTTATGGATATCTGCACTCCCCTTCCCTTAGGACGATCCTCGATACTGTAGAACAGGTCAATTATGCGGTTCGCAAGGTCAGCGATACCGACTATATCCTCATCAGTCTCGGTGGGAAGTCCCATCATGAAGTAGAGCTTCACCGCAGAATATCCTCCCCTGAAGGCGATGGAGCAGGTATTCATTATTTCCTCCTCACTGACGTTCTTATTGATAACGTCACGGAGGCGCTGTGTACCGCCCTCAGCTGCAAAGGTCAGTCCGCTCTTGCGTACCTTCTTTATCTTTTCCAGCAGCGATTCCGAGAAGTTGTCCACACGCAGAGACGGCAGGGAAAGATTGATCCTCTCGGCAGCAGTATAGTCTATGAGCTTTGTCAGCATGGGATCTATCTCCGAGTGATCGCTGGTACTCAGTGAAGCAAGTGACACCTCATCGTAACCGGTATTCTCACAGAGCGCCTTTGTCTCCCTGCAAATAGTATCTGTATGCTTTTCACGGAAAGGACGGTATATGAAGCCTGCCTGACAGAACCGGCAGCCTCTTATGCATCCCCTCAGCACCTCAACTGATACTCTGTCATGGACGATCTCCGTAAACGGCACAACAAAATTCTCCGGATAGTAAACGCTGTCGAAGTCCTTGATTATGCGCTTCCTTATCACTTCCGGAGCGCCGTCTGTAACTACAAGATGATCGATAGTTCCGTCATCCTTATAGACAAAGCTATAGAACCGTGGAACGTATACCCCCTCGATATGACAGGCCTTCCGCAGGAACTCAGTCTTGGTAGCGCCCTGCTGCTTCATCTCCCAGTAAAGGTCGATCAGCTCCAGATTGACTTCCTCGCCCTCTCCGAGGACAAAGATATCGAAGAAATCTGCAAGGGGCTCGGGATTGCATACGCAGGGGCCTCCGGCAATAACGATATTGGTCAGTTCGTCTCCTCTGTCAGCAGCAAATACCGGCAGTCCGGCAAGGTCAAGCATATTCAGTATATTCGCATAGGAAAGCTCATACTGCAATGTGAAGCCAATGAAATCAAAATCACGTATGGGATCAAGACTTTCCAGTGCATACAGCGGTATGTCATTCTCACGCATTATAGCCTCAAAGTCCTCAGAGGGCGCAAAGCACCTTTCACACCAGTAATTCTCCCGCTCATTGGTCAGTGAGTAGAGTATCTTCATGCCCAGATGAGACATTCCGATATCATATGTATCCGGGAAACAAAAAGCAAATCTGACATCTATCTTCGATTTGTCCTTGATGACGCTGCCCACCTCTCCGCCTATGTAGCGTGAGGGCTTCTGCACCTCAAGCAGGTGCTTTTCTATTTTATCTTTCAGCTCCATAATATCCTCCGGTATCATTTCATGCTGTCTTCTGTGAATCTGAACGGCATAAAGTCAGAAAGTCTGAACCAGCCGTTTGCAAGGATTATCACCATATCGCTGCCGCAGAACTCGCTCAGCACCTGTAAGCAGGCTCCGCATGGGTTGCAGGGCTTTGTGAAGTCATCGGTGCTGCTGCCGGCTATGGCAATGGCTTTGAATCCGGTAACGCCCTCGGACACTGCCTTGAAAACCGCTGTACGCTCGGCACAGTTGGTCAGGGAATATGAGGCATTCTCTATATTGCAGCCGGTATAAACCCTGCCGTTTTCCGCAAGAAGGGCTGCTCCCACACGGAAACGTGAATACTTGTTGTAGGAATTTTCAGCGGCCTTCACAGCCATTTCGTAAAGCTCACCGTTTGTCATTTTCTGCCTCCGTGGCCTGCACCCAGCTTCTTCTTTTTTCCGTCGGGAGTTACGATATATGTATTTTCAAGCTGTCCACGCAGATTTCCTGTAACGGCAGCTCTGTACTCGTTTCTAAGCTCGGTCTGCTCAGCTTTTTCAGCCTCGGTAAGTCCCTCAGCTTTGGATTTTCTGGCAAGCTCGTTGATACGGTCTATTTTTTTCTGATCCATAATGGCACCTCTTTGCGATGTTACATAAAATATACTTAATTATCGGGAATCTCATTTGTCGGTCAAGCCGCGGAAAATAAAAAGCAGCGTCCGTCCGGAATCGCTTCGCTGTTCGGACTGCTTTTAAGGGGGACGCTGTCCCCCTCGGCTTCACCCCCTGCCAGAGGAATATCATCCCTCTGGACTCCCACTATATGCCGCCTTCGGCGAACTTAATATTTATTATTGTAACATGATTTCATAAACATTTCAAGTCTTACCACTGGATTTTTCCGCAGCAATATGTTATAATGTTAACCGTTGATAAGATCCCCAAAGGAGGAAACATATGAAAAAAGCTCTCGTCACCGGCGGCGCCGGCGGTATCGGCTCTGCGATCTGCCGAAGACTGGCCGCCGACGGTTACTTTGTCATCATAAATTATTCCCGTTCAAAAGAAAAAGCCGAAGTAATTGCCGCAGAAATATCCGGACAGGCTCTCGGCTTTGATATCTCCGACACACAGGCTGTCAATCAAGCTCTGTCCGAGGTCGGCCGTATCGATCTGCTTGTCAATAACGCAGGCATTTCCGAGATCGATCTTTTTCACTGCATTTCCCCGGAAAAAGCTGCACAGATATTGTCCGTCAATCTCGCCGGCGCTATGAACTGTGCAAGAGCTGCTCTGCCGGACATGATAAGAGCCGGAGCAGGCTGCATCATCAATATCTCATCAATGTGGGGACAGTGCGGTGCGTCCTGTGAAGTAGACTACTCTGCGTCAAAAGCCGGACTTATAGGCTTCACCAAAGCCCTCGCCAAAGAGGTGGCCCCTTCCGGGATAAGAGTTAACTGCGTTGCCCCCGGATTCATAATGACTGAGATGAACAGCCGCTTCTCCGAGGAGGATCTTGCGCTCATCCGTGAGGATATACCTCTCGGTACATTCGGAAAACCGGAGCATATTGCTGACGCTGTTTCCTTCCTCGCCTCACCCCAGGCTGAATACATCACCGGTCAGACACTCGCCGTCAACGGCGGCATGGTCATATAGGAGGTCTTATGCTTAATATGGACGAAAGGCTCCGGCAGCAGATAAGCTTCATGCTGGAGCTGGATAAAATGAAAGCGCTGTACCGCCAGACATATGTGCTGAACGAGGACAGAAAGGAAAACGATGCAGAGCATAGCTGGCACCTTGCCGTCATGGCTTTCCTGCTGGCAGAGCACTCAAACCTGCCCGTAGATGTGCTAAAGGTAATGAAAATGGTGCTGATACACGATGTTGTGGAAATTGACGCCGGCGATACATACTGCTATGATACGGAAGGATACAAGACAAAGGCTGACCGTGAGGAGAAGGCCGCACAGCGTATCTTCGGACTGCTCCCGACAGATCAGAAGGATGAATTCTATTCGCTCTGGCGGGAATTTGAAGAGGCAGCTACTGCCGATTCAAAATTCGCCAACCTCCTGGACAGGTTACAGCCAATACTGCTGAACTACACAAGGGACGGTATCTCCTGGAAAGAGCATGGCGTTTTCTCCGATCAGGTCAGGGCAAGAAACCTTCGCAGCGGTGAAGCTTCGGATGATATTGCCGCACTTATCGAGGAGATCATCCGTGATGCCGAAGCGCATGGGTTCCTCAGTATCCGATAGTGAATCTGCACAAATCAATACAATATTAACAGTGCACTATTACTGATACGCCGAAAAAGGTGAAATATTTGTGATATTTTTTTAGATGACTTGAACTTTTCGTCAAATTGTGGTATAGTTGTATGTGTATATTTTACAACTATAACGTTTAATAAATTAATTTTATATAGAGGGATGATATTTAATGGCTGAAAAGTCAAAAGAAATTATTAACAGCGAGATTGAAAACGAGACAAACGCAGCTGCCGATCAGATGGCAGATGTAAATGACGCTGTTAGCAATGCCGGGGATACTGAAAAGGAGAATACAAAAAAGGTCAAATTTGCCAGATTAAAAAAATTCATGACAAAACGTGCAACTCATACGGATAAGTACAAGAATATCAATCTCTTCCTGCTGCTGATATATCCGCTGTTCATAATGTCCATTGCCGAGATAACTCAGGGCAAGGGATTTGCCCGTTATTTCAGACTCTGGGGCGACCATACCGGAGCAATGACCTTCGGACTGATAATAACCGCCGCAGTCTTTATACTGCTCCTTTGTATCTTCAAGCACGGCTGGGCGGCAGTGGCCATACAGAGTGTATTGTTCATGTCCCTTGCCACAACAGAGCTGTTCAAATACAATACCAACGGAAATCACCTCATTATCTCTGACATGAGAGTCGCCAAGAGCGTCAAGAGCCTGAAATCCTTTGCATATATAAAGATCACGCCGCAGCTCATACTGTCCTACATAATAGTGATCGCCTTCATAGCTCTGGTGTTCTATTTCAACCCAAAACTCAAAGCAAAGCCTATCCCCCGTACAGCTTCTGTTGCTGTATGTGTTCTCGTGGGATTCGGAATGATAGTATGTCCCCCATTCTACAAGCCGGTATACTCATTCTTCAAGGTAGATACCACTTCCGCCACAAATGATTTCCTACTCAAAGAGAAGTTCAACAACAATGGTTTCTTTACTTTTCTTGTGCAGACAGCTTCTGAGAACTTTGCTAATCGTCTGAAGGAGCCTGAGGACTACACCAAGGATCACATCAAACAGATCCTCAATATCAACGTTGAGGATGACAACGATTTCAACGGCGGCAAAAAGCCTAATGTTATCGTGGTAATGAGCGAATCCTGGGCTGATTTCAGGATATTTGATCAGCTCGATATCAACGAAGATGTTTATAAATACTTCGATGAAGCCTGTGAGGAAGGCCATGGCGGAAGGATCATAACTCCTACCTACGCAAGCTGGACTGTAAGATCTGAATTTGAGCTCATGTTCGGTCTCCCCGTAAGAGGACTTAACGATCCGAATATGCCTCAGAGAGAGCTGGCAGACAGAACTCTCCCGGCAATGGCTCAGTACTATGACAGCTGGGGATACAATACAGCTTATGTTCACCCGTTCCAGGCTAACTTCTACAGCAGAAACAAGATCTATCCGAGATTCGGCTTCAAGAATATGATCTTCCATGATGACTACGACGGCACTACAGACTTCACTGTTGACGTTGACCATTACGGAACCTATGTAGACGATAAGTCGATTTTCGACCAGCTTGTTGACCTTGTAAAGACCTCAGATGATCCGATATATATCCACACCACCACAATGCAGAACCATCAGCCTTACAACCAGGGCGAGGATCCGGATGCTGAGTTCGATAACTACCTCCAATGGATACAGCACTCAAATGAGGGACTTCATACATTCCTTGAGGATCTCAAGAAGATCGACGAGCCTACTCTGGTATTCTTCGTCGGAGACCATTTCCCGTCCCTCAGAGGTGAGACAAGCGTATACAACGAGCTTGGACTTACCGGAAACAACTGCAACATACTCTATGAGCAATCCTACTTCCTCTGGGCCAACTATGATGCAGACTTCTCAAAGGTGCCTGAGGAAAAGTACTCATTCTTCTATGTGCCATATGTGCTGCTGGATATAATCGATGCACCTCATGATGCATTCATCGAGAAGATGATGAATTACATGAAGAAGATGCCAATATACTCCACTTCATATGAGCCGGATACACCTCACGATAAGGATCTGGATATGCTGACCTACGACAGAGTTGTGGGTAAGCTCTATTCCACTTCACCAGTTACTGACGATTAAGGAGAATAACATGATAACACCAGTCATCGGAACAAAAGGCAGCGCCGGGCTCACTGTATCAGCCGGGGATCTGGCGGTAAATATCGGCAGCGGCAGCCTTGAAGTGTTTGCAACTCCGGTAATGACCATGCTTATGGAAAAAGCCGCCTGTAACTGCATACAGCAGTTCCTTGAAGGCGACGAGACTACTGTCGGCACCGAGCTTGCAGTAAAGCATACATCCGCTACTCCGGAAGGTATGAAGGTCACAGCAGAGGCTGTCCTCACAGAGGTGAACGGCCGTGAGCTGATATTTGAGGTATCAGCTGCTGATGAAGCAGGGCCTATCGGCTGCGGAACTCATCACCGTTTCCTTGTGTTCGGTGAAAAGTTCACTGCAAAGACCAAATCCAAATTAAAATAATGAACAGCTCCCCTGGTCCAGACGTTCAGGGGAGCTTTTTGCATCCCCCTGTATTTAGCCTTCCGGCAGCATATGAAATCCTATTATAGCAATTTGTTTTTTTAATCAGCATATTTTCTGTAGCTTATCATCATATTATCACATTAAAGCTTATAATAATAATCAATGAAATAAATCTGTATAATTGAAAGGATGATCTCTATGTCAGACAATTTCAACGAATACAATAGCGATACAATCGACAATAGTAATTCAGATGTCCAGCAGAAGCCACATTACGACAACTACTATGCTGATACCGTTATCCAGAGTGAGGAATCAGCAGCACCGCAGACAACTGCTCCGGGATCATATGCATATGTTTCCGAAAACGCTCCTAAGCCGAAGAAGCATAAAAAGCATTCATTCCTCAAGGTCGTTGCATTTATCCTCTGTCTCGGTATCGCAGGCGTTGGTTCTGTTCAGGGATATAAGATATACCGAGACAATAAGGACGGTTCTGGGCTTTCAGAACCTGAAAGAGAGGAAAAGTCTTCTTCTGCCTCAAAGGATGTAGAGCTGAATTACTCCGATGATGCTGAAGAAGCTGATATGCCGAGTATTATCAGTATCGCTGCCCGTGAAGACGCTAAACCATTACCTGATATCGTTGATTCAATAATGCCATCCGTTGTAGGTATCACTGCCAACTTTGAGGTAACACAGACAACTACTTTCTTTGGATGGGAGTCTGATCCCCGTACAAGTAAGATGACATTTACAGGTACAGGCTTCGTTATTTCCGAAGATGGCTACATTGTTACAAATGCCCATGTTGTATATGATTCAGAATACAAAAGCGGCGAACCAATCGACGTCTCTGTAATGTTCAGCGATGAAAGCGAATATGAGGCTAAATTAGTTGCTTATGATGTTGAGACAGATATCGCTGTTCTCAAGATCGACCAGACCGGACTTACTCCGGCTGTTATCGGAAACAGTGATGATCTCCGTGTAGGCGAGCTCGTTATCGCTGTAGGAAATCCACTCGGATTTGAGCTTTTCGGTTCAGTGACCAGCGGTATCGTATCTGCACTTAACAGAAATATATCCGTAAACGGAAAGGGTATGTCACTTATACAGACAGATGCTGCTATCAACAGCGGTAACTCCGGCGGTCCTCTTCTCAATAGCTGCGGCCAGGTAATTGGTATCAACTCAGCAAAAATGTCATCAAGCTATGGCAGCGGCAGCGTAGAAGGACTTGGATTCGCTATCCCGATCACTGATGCAAAGAAGATCATCGATGACCTTATCAATTACAAGTACGTAAAGGACAGACCTCAGCACGGAATCACCTGCATAGATATAAGCGAGAGCCTGTCACGTTACTTCAATATCCCAATGGGACTTTGGATAAAGAACATCGAAGAGGGAAGCGCTGCTGACCTGGCAGGTATTGAAGTGAACGACATCATCCTCGATGTGGACGGCGAGACCGTAAAAACTTCAGAGGAGCTGAACGCTATCATAAACAAGCACAAGGCTGGAGATACTGTCACCTTTACAATTTACAGAAGAGGCGAGGATCTGGAATTCGACGTAACTCTTCAGGAAACCGATAACCCGAATGAAAAGGATGATAACAGCAAAAAGAAAGAGGAAAAACACCAGCCTGCAACTGCAGCTCCAAGAGAGTCAGATCCATACGACGATTTCCTGAATCCGTTCATGTTCTGATCTGATATAAACTGAGATTTCAATCATTCTTCTCCTTATTATGTGCCAAATCAATGGCAAAAAATACCGGCTCTTAATTGAGCCGGTATTTTTTATATCTCCACAGGTATTGATCGTTTAAGCTCAAAGGAATACAGATATGCAGCCCTGACTTTTTTCCTCATGGTAAGCTCAATAGCTGATCTGTACAGTCTTAACTGAACACTGTAGCGTTCTGCAAGCTTTTGTGCAGATACTCCCCTGTCAGACTTATAGTCCACAATAACGATCTCCCCGTTCTCCTCAAACATAAGGTCTACGATACCCTTTATCATACCGTCGGAACGGCTCAGCACCTCCATAAGATCGCTGTCGATATCGAGCTGACGTACAGCTACCATGAACTTCTTCTCACGCCACACGTTCTCCGCAGAGCTTATCCTGCTGTACAGCTCGCTCTCAAAAAATGCAGATACCAGTTCCTGATCTATTGCAGAAGCCTGCTCTGCTGTGAGGAATCCGTTTGCCGTCAGCCTTTCTGCCTCGTCCAAGTGAGACCTTATTGCTTCATCGAAATCACAGTACTGGAAGAAGGTGTGGAGTGCTGTTCCTCTTTCAACGCCTGTCAGTTTCTTTGCTCCGGTACAGAATCTGGGACGTTTGAGCCTGAAATCAAACTCTTCTTCGTCGCCTTTGAACTTTCTTGTTATCTGTGTAACACTGAGCTTTGCCGGCATTTCCGACAATCTCCTGTCATATGGATGAGCTATCAGCTCCATAAGCTGTGAGCAAATTTTCTCATCCGCCTCAGCCTCCTCCGATATCTCCTCCGAGAAGATATCCTCTGCCGTCATGGAATGAGCTGTCTCATAGGTGAAAAGCTCATCGCCGTATAACGCCGCCGGAAGACCGTAGCCGCTGGTCAGCCCTGTCTCCTCAGCTATCTCCGGAAAAGAGCTGTGACGGAATAGTACCGGCCAGAGCCAGTCTGCAAACGACTTTGCCTCACTGACTGCATCATATATATCTCCGCCCCGTATAACGCAGCCGTCAAGCAGGCTCTGTACCCGTTTCAGCGACTTTTCACCGCATTTCAGGTTTATGAACAGCTTCTGACGTGCTCTTGTAAGTCCGACATAAAGCAGCCTCATCTCCTCGCTGCGGGTACTGCGGTTCTCCTCCTCGGTAAGCATTGTGTGCTGAAAGGTCTTGTATTTGCGGACGATCTCGGGATCATAGAGGGTATAGCCTATCCTGCCGTCCGCCGAGCACATAACTGCATCGCTGTCAAAGCGGAACTGGTGCGAGGTCTCTGCGATAAATACAAATGGGTATTCAAGTCCTTTTGAGCCGTGAAATGTCTGTATGGTAACATAGTCTCCTGAGGATGCGGAAGCTTTTCCCTGTGCTATATCGCCGTTTTCAAGCACTCTGTCGATATGCCGTATAAATCCGCCAAGGCCTCCGGAGCCCTCATATGCCGCTGAACTCTCGTAGTTCTCCGCATATTGTATCAGTGTACGCAGATTAGCCCTTTTCTTCTCGCCGTCACTGCTGAGCTGCATTACTGATATGAAATCCGTGGTATCATAGATACGGGATATCAGCTCGCCCAGCGTCATCGTAACAGCATCAAGTCTGAACGAATCCAGCGCCTTCAAGAAATCAGAGCATCTCTCACGGAAGAACATATCTCCGCAGTCCGGATACTCTCCGGATTCTATCCTGAGAAGTATGGAATATATGGGACGCTCACGGTCAAGGGATTTTATAAAAGCAGTCTCCCCTATCGTGAACATATACATAGGCGAGGTCATTACCGCCATCATAGGGATATCCAGCAGCGGATTATTTATTATCCTCAGCAGGTCAGTGAGGACAGATATCTCCCTTGAGCGCAGATAGCCTCCGTCATCCCTGCCCCTGGCAGGTATCCCCCTTTTTTCCAGCTCCTGAGCATATACGCTCACGTACTTATTGCCACGGACGAGGATGCTGAAATCAGACGGACAGCAGGGACGCCTGCTCCCGTCCTTGGTTATAACCTCAATGCTGTTTTTTATCATCTCTGCGATCTTGTTTGCGGTATACTCCGCCTCGCAGTTCCTGTCAGCCGCAGAAGGCTCCTCATCCTCATCGGGATCGTCAAATATCAGCCCGATATGCGTCTTCACATCCTCTGCGCCGGAATACTCCTGCGCTCCGAAGTACAGCATCTCATCCTCATTATAGGCTATATCGCCGCATTCCGGGCTCATTATCTGCGAGAACACATAGTTGACGAAATCAATAACACCCTCAGAGCTTCGGAAATTCCTGTTCAGGGATATCGCCTTGTTCTCGCAGATGCTCTCCTCAGTATACGGCTCGGAACTGTTCAGCGTGTTTATGAAATTCTTAGGATTTGCCAGTCTGAAACGGTAGATCGACTGCTTTACGTCTCCGACAAGGAAAACGTTATTACCGTACATTGGCTGACCGTTCTCATCATGCTTGTAGTTCTTGGATATGAGCTTGAATATCAGATCCTGCTTGTTGTTTGAGTCCTGATACTCGTCTATCATTATTATATCATAGCTCTCAGCAGTGCGCAGTGCGGTCTCAGACTGTATCAGCCTGCCCTCACTGTCAGTATCTGCAAGGAGCTCCAGCGCAAGCCGCTCGCCGTCATCAAAGCTTATGGCGTTTTTCTCGCATTTCCGCCGCCAGACAATCTCCTGATATTTTCTCAGCACCTGCGTCAGTATTTCGGTAACTGTTCCGGCTTCACGGTAATCGCTCTCTACAGAAGCAGTGCTGTCGATGACTGCCGCCGGTATCTTTTTCAGCACCTCACGCCTTGCCTTATATATATCACGCAGCGCCTTGTTATGAGGAGTTTTTGCGGTAACTCTTTCGAGAGCTGCAAAGGATATGAGCCGCTTTGACTCCTCCTCATCCGAGAAATGTCCGGAGCGGATGATGTCCCTCAGCTCACAGAGCTTGTCATAGTCCTCCTCAGCAGTTGCAAAAGATTTCTGAGCCTGCGGATAGTTCTCCCTGTCAGGGAATATGGACTGCATAAGATCAAGACAATCCTCAGCTATGCGGACACCCTTTTCCACACGTCTCAGCAATGACTGGTGAAGAGCCTGATAGTACAGCGACTCCCGGAAGGGCTTGCTGTATTCCTCCACAGCCTTGTCAAGCCACTTATCCCGCAGAGCAACTGACGAGAGGAATGAATCCGCCTTGCTGATAACTCCCATAAGAGCCCTGCTGTTCTTTATGCAGAAACGGTCATAAAGATAAGCTATCTTCTCGTACTCGTTCTCGGTGTAGTAGTCGAAAAGCTCCTCCATTGCCTGAGACATCAGTACGCTTGTGTCAGTCTCGTCAAGCACTCCGAAGCCGGAAGTAATGCCCTGATCGGT
>LVAK01000072.1 GCA_001604035.1 Clostridiales bacterium Firm_05 | reverse complement strand
CCGAACTGGAAGATATGTCCGTCCCCTACTATATCCCAGCATCTTCTGAGTACGCAGGCATGGGAGAGCTGCTGCCCCAGATAGTCGTCCCTAAGGTCAGCATGGGCGTCAAAATGTACTATATAGAGATCATTGTACTTCTCGCTGACTGCCTTTACCGTACCCAGGGTAACAAGGTGCTCGCCGCCTATCATGAAGGGAGTCTTGCCGTCAGTGAGTATCTGTTCAGCACGCATTGTAATATCCTCAACAGCTCTGCCGGTGTTTCCGAAGGGAAGCTCAAGGTCTCCGCTGTCGAAATAGCTGTAGTCCAGCATATCCCTGTCCTGATAGGGGCTGTAGGTCTCGATGCCGAAGCTCTCGTTCCTTATGGCTGCCGGAGCAAATCTTGTTCCGGGACGAAAGCTGGTAGTACCGTCGAAGCCTGCTCCGAAGAGGACGATCTTTGCTTCCTCGTACTCACTGTCGCAGGCAATGAATGTCTGTATATTCTTATTCAACATCTTTAAGAAGCTCCTCTACATAGTTTGGCAGTGCAAATGCGCCGATATGGAGACGTGGATTGTAGTACCTTGTCTTTAAGCCCAGCATACTCCATTTAGTGCCGTTATAGTCGTTGGTAGGATGATATTTCTTTGAAGCAAATCCAAAGAGCCAGTGGCCGGAAGGATAAGTCGGGATATGAGCCTGATAGACCTTGCTTATAGGGAAGCTCTCAACTATCCTCTTATGTGAGCGCTGCATAGCAGCAGCATCCTCGTCATAGAACGGGCTCTCGTGCTGATTCACCATTATGCCGTCCTCACGCAGTGCCTTGAAGCAGCTTCCGTAGAATTCCTTGGTGAAGAGTCCTTCTCCGGGACCGAACGGATCTGTTGAATCAACGATGATCACGTCATACATATCCTCGCAGCGGCGGATGAACTTAACTCCGTCCTCGTAGTATACATTTACTCTCGGATCATCAAAACGGCAGGCTGTTGTCGGAAGATACTTCTTACACACCTCTACAACAAGCTCATCGATCTCGACCAGATCTATCATCTCCACTGAAGGATAACGTGTGAGCTCACGAACAACTCCGCCGTCGCCTGCACCGATAACGAGTACATTCTTCGGGCAGGGATGAACTGCCATAGGAACATGAGTTATCATCTCATGGTAGATGAACTCATCCTTCTCAGTGAGCATCATATAGCCGTCAAGGGTAAGGAATCTGCCGAATTCCTTGGAATCGAATATATCTATCCTCTGAAATTCACTGTTTCCGCTGTAGAGCTGATGATCGACCTTTATTGAAAATTTAACATTCGGAGTATGACGCTCCGTGAACCATAATTCCATTATTACCCTCCTGTAAAAGTTAATTCATGGATCGCTGCGGTGTCCTTATATCACTTTCTGTCCTGCGGGGGACCTCCCACACCATTCTTCTTAAGCACGAGCTTAAGGAATATCGGGCTTACGATGAAGATTATTATGTATGCCACTATAAGGCTGAGTATAAGAGATTTCACAAACATTATGCCGAAAGGCGGAAGATCTGCGCCGTGGGCAGAAGCCATTTTCCGCACTATGGCTATCATTGCAAGAGTTATTACCGGTGTATAGATAAGGTCTGAAGCAAGGCTCGATACAAGTCTTGCAGGCAGACTGTGCTCCTCTAATCCCAAGGCACGGACTATACCGCCCTCGACCTTTGGCATGGGCACTAAAAGTCCTATGATAAGGCTGATAATAAAGCTTGCCGCAAATGTTACCAGGAACGGAACCAACTGGAATTTTCCTGATGAGATATTTCCTGTGAGTGAAAGGCAGAAACTTAATGTTACTGCCATGAGCAGACTCATCTGCATACCGATCTTCTTGTTATTCATATAAACACACTCCTATATTTTATCCAATTTTTCATCCAGTCAATTATTCAAGTACATTAAGTCTTTCTATATTAAGATCTTCAGTACCTGTCATCTGACATCCTTTTTCTTTTGCATATTTTATATACTCTATTATCTCCGGAGTTATAAGCTCGCCCGGGGCAAGTATGGGTATCCCCGGAGGATAGCACATAACAAACTCACTGCATACGTTTCCGGCAGCTTCTTCAAGCGGCAGTGAACGCTTTTTTGCGTAAAATGCCTTTCTCGGAGTTTCTGCCACCACAGGATTTATATACTCCTGTGTCAGCATACCTGTACCTTCCTTGCCGAATCTTCGCTTTATCTCTGCAAGAGCACTTATGAGCCGCTCTATATCACGCTTTCTGTCACCCACAGAGATATATGCAAGGACGTTTCCGATATCACCGAACTCTATCTGGATATCGTACTCGTCACGAAGCAGGTCGTATACCTCTATGCCTGCCAGTCCGATAGGCAGGGTGTATATGCTCAGCTTCGATACATCAAAATCATAAATGCTGTCGCCGTTTATCAGCTCTCGGGAATATGCATAGTAGCCGCCGATATCATTTATCTCTGCACGGGCATATTCTGCCATTTCGACTGTCTGTGCGAATATCTCCGGACCGCTGAGTGCAAGTCTCTTTCTTGATATATCAAGACTTGAAAGCAGCAGATAGGATGCACTTGTGGTCTGTGTAAGGTTTACTACCTGACGCATATAGTCCGAATTTATGGCTTTTCCCATAAGCAGGAAGGAGCTCTGGGTAAGGCTTCCTCCTGATTTATGCATACTCACAGAAGCGAGGTCTGCTCCGGCAGCCATAGCTGTTACCGGGAAATTCTCTCCGAAATAAAAATGCGTTCCGTGAGCCTCATCCACAAGCACCAGCATACCATGTGCATGGGCAAGTTCGGTTATTTTCCTGAGGTCGGAGCATATGCCGTAATATGTGGGATTGTTCACCATTATCGCCTTTGCATCCGGGTTCTCCTCGATAGCCTTTTCTATCTGTGAGACTGACATACCAAGGGCTATGCCAAGCTGATGATTGACATCCGGATTGACGTACACCGGTACTGCTCCGGTAAGGATAAGCGCATTTATAGCACTTCTGTGGACATTTCTCGGCATGATTATCTTGTCGCCCTCCTTGCAGGCGTACATTATCATGCTCTGAACAGCGGAAGTAGTTCCGCCAACCATGAAGAATACACTTGCCGCACCGAATGCCTCTGCTGCAAGATCCTCTGCATCACGTATCACCGATACCGGATGGCAGAGATTATCCAGCGGCTTCATGGAGTTTACATCCACGTTCATACAGTCCTCGCCGAGGAACTCTGTAAGCTCCATATTTCCCCTGCCACGCTTATGACCGGGAACATCAAAGGGTACTACCCTCATGCGCCGGAATTTCCTCAGCGCCTCGTATATCGGTGCATTCACCTGTGAAAGCTCAGACATTTCCGAACACATTCCTTCCGCTGAAAATTTCTATCATTTCTCTCTGGAGCGCATTGGTTATATCCAGCCGGCTCCGTGGAGAGAGTTCTCTGACATCTGTATTGAAAAGGTAGTTCTGAAGCTCGATCTCCTTGATGAGCATCTTTGTATGGAACATATTTGCCTGATACACATTGATATCCACCGCATCGTACTTATCCAG
Organism: Clostridiales bacterium Firm_05; assembly: GCA_001604035.1. Classification (GTDB taxonomy): domain Bacteria; phylum Bacillota; class Clostridia; order Oscillospirales; family Ruminococcaceae; genus Ruminococcus. The sequence goes on along the minus strand of LVAK01000072.1, from coordinate 4,201 downwards.
TGTCTTTGCATCGATATAATTCTGAATGGAGGTTATGTCATGATCTATGAACAGCTTTTCGCCGTCAAGATTCCGGGTAAAGCCTCTTACACGGTAATCCATAGTGATTATATCAGAGTCAAAGCTGCCTATCAGGTAATCAAGAGCTGTCAGCGGAGTTATCTTTCCGCAGGTGGCAACGTCTATATCCACACGGAATGTAGCGATACTTGTATCCGGATGGTACTCCGGATAGGTATGAACGGTAACATGGCTCTTGTCAAGATGAGCCACTGTCTCACTTCCCCCTGCCGGCACCATTGTATCATCCGCAATGAGGAATGTTGCAGAAGCGCCCTGCGGATCGTAGTCCTGCCTGGACATACTCAGCACCTGTGCGCCGATCATCTCGGTAAGATGAGTCATTATATCAGTGATTCGCTCGGAATTATACACCTCATCAACATATGCGATGTAGTCAAGCTGTGCTTTCGGCGTCTTGGCATAACAGACATCATATATATTGAAGCTCAGGGATTTAGTAAGATTATTGAAGCCATAAAGCTTGAGTTTATTTTCCATAACACACACCTCAGAATAAAAAATGCACACACAGACTTTCATAGCCTGTATGTGCATGAAATACCTAAACTTCACCGCATAATACTTCACATCTGGGGTTTCAGAGTCTATATAAGCATGAACACCTTTTACTACTCTTATTGACCTTTCACAAGCTGATGAAAACTTATAAAAACTTTATCGGCACTTGCCGAATCAATAAGGCAACAGAAGTTGCCGGCCGGTCCGCACTGCCGGCTGCCTGCTCTGAAACCGAAGTTTCTTTTGCAATTTGTTATATTGTATCACAATTCGTGATGTTTGTCAATACATGACGAAAAAAAAGCCGTACAGAACAAGAAGTGATCAGGCAGCAAAAAACGGTGAACAATGAACGGCAGCAACCGTATCCCCCTGTGAGCAGCTCTTTCCGCTTTCCGGTCATTCTGATAGCGACAACTTTTTCAGAATCTATTGATTTTTTTGTCGATATATTGTATAATATACTTAATTATATGCAGCAGAAAAACTGCTGCCGGAAATAACAGAAAGGAACCGCCGGCTGCGGAAATGCACTGCTCCGGCACTAAGGTATAATGCAGAAAAAAATACGACATTTCTATTTAAAGCATCCCGACATTTCAGCTTATATAATCATTTCAGCAGCATTCCTGCTCCTCGTAAGCATCGTTCTCATATTCAAGAGCCCGGACGGCATCTGGGGTTCGGACAAGGACTGGAAGAGCCAGCACTTTGCCATACCGGAGTATTTCCGGATGCGCTTCTACGAGACACATGATCCCTTCCCGGATCTTGCCCTTCAGCTCGGCTGCGGACAGAATATATACAATTACGCCTACTATGGCATCTTCAACCCGCTGTATATCCCAGCATACGCCATGCCTTTCGTTCGCATGAGCACCTATATACAGCTCCTCAGCCTTGCCACTGTACTCGTTTCGGCAATGCTGGGATATGTATTGTTCAAACGGCATTTTGACCGCAAAACCGCTCTCCTGCTCGCACTGCTCTTCCTATGCTCAAGCGGTTTGTTTTTCCACAGTCATCGCCATGTTATGTTTATGAACTATATCCCCTTCCTGCTGGGGATGCTGCTCATATGCGAAAAGAAGGACAGTCCGGCAAGACTTTTCCTCATGGCACTTTTCGCCTACTGCATAATGTGCTGCAGCTTCTATTTCAGTATCAGCAGCTTTGTGGTGGTAGGCATACATATGATATGGCTGGAACTATGCAAGGAGGAGAAATTCTCCCTTGTCAGGACCATTGCAGACATCTGGAAGAAAGTTACCGCAGCCGCCTTCGGCTGTCTCTGTTCATCATATCTCTGGATGCCGGTATTCTCTGCTCTGCTCTCGGGACGAGCTGAGACCTCAACGGATATGTCACTGAAAAGCGTGCTCATACCCACTGTAAACCTGAGCATGATCCTCCACACCGGATACTCCGTGGGAGTTATCTCCATAACCGTATTTGCAGCTATGTATATGCTGCTTCATGGACAGAAACAGGACAGATTCCTATCGGCAGTCATACTCTCCTGCATAGTATTCCCGTTTATAAACTACGCAATAAACGCCGGTATGTACATTGACGGAAAGGCTTTCATACCGCTGATAATCCCTGTGCTGATCATCTGCGGACGCTTCCTCAACACACATAAGGCTCCCGGAAAGGATATTGCGATACTCCTTGTGATACACACTGCCATGGCAGTAATATCCCTCGTGTTCTGCACTCCGAGGATACCTCCGATGATAATGATGATAACGGAGTATTCTGTGTCAACTCCTGTGCTGGCATTTCTCCTTTTCAAAAACAAGGAAAAGTATCTGCCGCATTTCACACTTCTGATGTCATTTGCAATATGCATCGCAGTGAGTGTAAATGATATATTTGCACAGCGTTCATCCATAGATGAGTTCTACTCCCACGAGATACGCTCAGCCATAGCTGACACTATCGACAGTGATGATGATCTGTATCGGTTCGGAGACTGCATCCCGGACGATATCAACGTGAACCGTGTGGTCAACATGAGGTATCTTTCCACCAACTCCTACTCCTCTGTCAGCAACTCAGCCCTGAGAGATTTCCGTTTCAACACCTCCCTCAGTGAGAACCGTATCCGCAATACTGCCATACAGAATCAGTCCTACAGCATACTGTTCAATGCACTTATGGGAGTCCGCTATAAGATCGCTCCCGATACCATGAGAATGGACGGCGAGGAACCTGTGGGCTCAATAAATGGATACACCATTTTCCGCAACAACTACGCTATGCCCCTTGGATATGCCTGCCCGGCGACCATGAGCGAAAAGGAGTTCTATTCCCTGCCACTGCAATTAAGAGCTGAGGCACTGATCGAGAATATCATCACTCCAAATGGAAAGGACAGCTCCCCGAAATACGCCTCCCATACAAGAGAGATAGACTATGATATGACACCGGCTGTCAATGATAAGCGCATCTCCTGCTCCGGCGATGTGTACACTATAAAGTCGGACGAGAATTTCACCGTCCATGTCCCCCTTGAAAGATCAACTGAGAACAAGTTCCTCATCGTCCTTGCTAAAGCCGACAACCGTATAGGGCATATCTCCGCTCAGACAGATATTTCGCTGACCATTAACGGAGTGAAGAACAAGCTCACCGATCCGAAATGGAAGTACAACAACCGGAATTATGACTTCACATTCGTCATATCCTCATACGATCCGGTTTCCGAGCTGACTATGACCTTCACAAAAGGCTACTACCGTATTTCAGAGCTGCACGTCTATGAGGCTGATAACTATATCCTCAGCTCTGCCATGAACAACAAGGACGCTTTTATGATAGATGCTGATGACTCCGTAGGAGACACCATCACAGGCGATATCAGCGTCTCCGAGGACGGCTGGTTCACCTTCTCTATCCCCTATGACAAGGGCTTCCATGTCAGTGTCGACGGCAAGGACACTGAGTATTTCAAGACCAATACTGCCTTCATCGGCTTCCCTATAGCCGCCGGCGAGCATCATATCGATATAACATTTGAGGCTCCGCTTAAAAAGACCGGCTTGAAGGTTTCTGTTGTCAGCGCAATTGTACTTGTGTTATTCATTGCGGCAGCAGCCTTAACAGACCGGAAAAGAAAAGACAAATAACGCTTAACGCCTGAAAGCAAAAGACCTTTCAGGCATTTTCGCATTATTAATACTATTGAACAGTTTTCTTTCAACATTGTCAACTGCGCTCTGTATATCCGGAACAATATAAAAATTATATCTCCCGCATGATAATTTTTCTCGTAAAAATTGTCTCCGGGGACTTGAAATTTTCCGGAAAAAGTGGCATAATAAATATATCTTAACTGCTGATCCTCTTCCCGTGATTAAGGGATCATTCAGTTTCAATTACGGCTGCCGCTGCCGTAAAGCGGTCTTTAAGAAGGAGGGTCTATGGCTAATCAGCTCTGTATCGTTCTCGACTTCGGCGGACAGTACAATCAGCTCATCGCAAGAAGAGTCCGTGAATGCGGAGTCTACTGTGAGATCAAAAACTACCAGACACCTATCGATGAGATCAAAGCTCTCGATCCTATGGGTATCATCTTCACCGGAGGTCCTAACAGCGTTTACGATATGACTTCCCC
>LVAK01000071.1 GCA_001604035.1 Clostridiales bacterium Firm_05 | reverse complement strand
AGTACAGGTATCTTTGCAGCCATTGCCTGTGAAGGTGAGAGCTGGTATGCTCCGCCGAAAGGCATAAGAACTGTGCCTGCACCGATTGTAGAGTCAAACTTCTCGATAAGTCCCTTCTGTGAGCACACATTGAGATTTGTGAGAAGGTCTGTCCATGTATCAGCGCTGTCTGTGATATCATACTCAGGACGCTGTGCAGGAGCCTCTACTTCGATATCTGTATACTTGGGAGCACCGTTGGAATTAAGGAACTCACGGGAGAGATCAACGATAGTATTACCGTTCCACTCCATCTTGAGACGTGGCTCAGCAACTACGTCTGCAACGAGAGTAGCTTCAAGGTTCTCTTTGTGTGCAAGCTCCATGAACTTGTCAACATCCTCGGGAGCGACAACAACCGCCATTCTCTCCTGAGACTCGGAAATAGCGATCTCAGTGCCGTCAAGTCCGTCATACTTCTTAGGTACTGCATTGAGGTTTATGATAAGGCCGTCTGTCAGCTCTCCGATAGCAACTGATACACCGCCTGCACCGAAGTCGTTGCAGCGCTTGATGAGCTTTGTTACCTCCGGATCACGGAACAGTCTCTGGAGCTTTCTCTCCTCAGGAGGATTACCCTTCTGTACCTCTGCACCGCAGGATTCCAGTGATTCAAGAGTGTGTGACTTAGATGAGCCTGTTGCTCCGCCGCAGCCGTCACGGCCGGTCTTTCCGCCGAGGAGTATTACAACATCTCCCGGAACAGGTCTTTCTCTTCTGATATTCTCAGCAGGAGCAGCACCGAGAACTGCGCCTATCTCCATACGCTTTGCAACATAACCTGGGTGATACACCTCAGCAACATGACCTGTAGCAAGACCGATCTGGTTGCCGTAGGAGCTGTAGCCGTTTGCTGCACCAACAGTGATCTTTCTCTGGGGCAGCTTGCCTGCGATAGTATCCTCAACAGGAACGAGAGGATTCGCAGCACCTGTTACACGCATTGCCTGATATACATATGAACGTCCTGAAAGCGGATCACGGATAGCTCCGCCGAGACAGGTTGCAGCGCCGCCGAAAGGCTCGATCTCAGTGGGATGATTATGTGTCTCGTTCTTGAACATGAGGATCCAGTCCTCAAGCTGTCCGTCGATGTCAACCTTTATCTTTACAGAGCAGGCATTGATCTCCTCTGACTCATCAAGATCAGGGAGAAGTCCGTCAGCCTTGAGCTTCTTTGCAGCAAGTGTACCTATATCCATGAGAGTAACAGGTCTGTCCGAGCGGCCCAGCTCTTCACGTACATTGAGGTACATATCGTATGTATCTTTTATATAAGGAGTTTTTATGTCAACTTTTTCAACATTTGTAAGGAATGTGGTGTGACGGCAGTGATCTGACCAGTAGGTATCGATCATGCGTATCTCGGTGATAGTAGGATCACGGTGTTCCTCGTTGCGGAAATAATCCTGACAGAACTTGATATCATCGTAGTCCATAGCAAGGCCGAACTTGTCCACAAAAGCGTGAAGTCCCTTAGCATTGAGCTGTGTAAAGCCTTCAAGCGCCTCAACAGTTGTAGGGATCTCGTAATTTGTATCAAGTGTCTTAACTGTATCCAGTGAAGCCTCACGGCTCTCAACAGGGTTGATTATATATGCTTTCAGTCTGTTGAATTCAGCATCTGTGAGCTTGCCGGATACTATGTATACTCTTGCATTTCTTACACGGCAGCGCTCGCCCTGACGGAGGATCTGGATACACTGCTCACAGCTGTCAGCTCTCTGATCGAACTGTCCGGGCAGGTACTCAACAGCGAATACACGGTCGTTCTCGCCTGTTCTTGGCATTTCCTTGTAAACAAGATCAACAGCAGGCTCTGAGAATACGGTGCTTATAGCAGCATTGAAATCCTCCTCTGAGAGTTTGTCTGCATCGTATCTGTTGAGGATACGAAGACCTGACAGGTTGAGACGGAGAGCAGTGCTGATATCGCTGAGAACTGATTTTGCCTCAACAGCGAACTCCGGCTTCTTTTCAACATAAATTCTGAATACGGACATAAAAATCTCCTTTCAAATTAAACCGGTCGGCAGACAGAGCCTGCTTCCGGACTAAAATAAAGCAATTAATAAATGTCTCCCACAGGGCGTCCTATGCAGCCGTCATGGGTGTACTCTTCTATTATAACACTAATTATCTGATTACGCAAACTTTTTTCTGGATTTTTTCTGAAAATTTTTATAAGGGTATGATCCTGTGCGTGTCCCTGATGATATTCAGGGCTGTTTTCCCGTTCAAAAAGCACCTTTACCTCCCTGCCAACAAGACTCCGGAGATATTTTTCTCTCATCTCATCAGCCGCTTCCGTAAGCTCTCTCCAGCGGACAGTCTTGACGCTCTCCGGTATCTGTCCCGGCATACGATCAGCTACAGTCCCCTTACGTCTTGAATAACGAAAAACATGGACCTTTGCAAAGCCAGCACGGCGGATGAACTCCACGCTCTCAGCATGAGCCTCATCAGATTCCTGCGGGAAACCGGCCATTATATCCGTTGTAAATGAACAGTCAGGGAAAAAGCTGCGGATACGCTCCATAAGCTCAAGATATTCCGCTGAGGTGTAATGCCTGTTCATCGCTTCCAGCGTAGTGTCGCTTCCGCTCTGGAGCGAAAGATGAAACTGAGGACACAGCTCCGGTACTGCTGCGAGCCGCCTCAGCAGCTCATCTGTCATCATCTCGGGCTCAAGGGAGCCGAGACGCACACGCTCTATCCCCTCTGTCCCGGCACATATCTCAACGGCATCGGCAAGACACATTCCCCATTCCTGACCGTAAAACGCAAGGTTGATGCCGGAAAGAACTATCTCCTTTATGCCGTTTGCCGCTATCTCACGCACTTCCTCACGCAGAAGCTCCGGAGCCTTCGAGCGGCAGCGCCCTCTTGCAAAAGGTATCATACAGTATGAACAAAAACGGTCGCAGCCGTCCTGTATCTTGACAAATGCACGGGTATTATCCTCGAACTGAGTACATTTCAGCGGCTCAAACACGTCACCCTTGACATACGGACTTACCTCTACAAGCCTTGCACGGGAACTCATCTGTTCTTCTACAAGTTCCGGCAGACGTGAACGTTCCTTCGTACCGCAGATTATATCTGCCTCAGCCAGCTTCGAGGCCTCCTCAGGATTTGCCTGCGGAAAGCAGCCCGTAAGTGCTATCACTGCATCCGGCAGCGCTTTCCTTGCCTTTTTCAGAGCTGAAACTACTCTGCTGTCACCTGAAGATGTGACAGTACATGAGTTGATAATGACAGCATCAGCCTCTTCCTGAGTCCGGGATATTTCCCAGCTCCTTTCCCGGAAAAGCGACTTCATACACTCAGTTTCATAGTGATTGACCTTGCAGCCAAACGTAATAAAATATACTTTATACATATTTCACCTTATTAACACATATGATCCGCAGAACTATCATGTTAAACCTGCACAAATTCTATATCGTGTTTTTATGCACTCTCAATAGTTATCTGCAATGAATAAAAAAAACAGCTTCCCCTCATTCTAATTATACTAAATTGACGAATTTATAACGAACGGCTTGACAAAGGGATTTTTTAATGCTATTATATAGTTGCGGTCAGGCCAAGACCGTAAAAAGGAATAAACAAGAAAAAACACACGCACATCCACACAATCGAACAGGAGGTATTAATATGACAAAGACAACTGTTAATCTTCAGGCTATCAACGACGTTAAGGAGTTCGTTAATATCGTTATGCGCTATGACTTCGATATCGATCTCGTTTCAGGAAGATACGCTGTAGACGCAAAGTCTATCATGGGAATTTTCAGCCTCGACCTCTCAAAGCCCATTCAGCTTAACGCTCACACAGACGATGGTGAAAAGTTCCTTAAGGAAATCGATAAGTTCATCGTTAAGTAATTAAGCATGAATGCTGCGCCGACTCAGCAAGACTCTTGCGGAAAAGACAGTTTTATTTCGCACACGGCGCCCGATCAGGTAGAGAGAGCCTGATCGTAATTACGCAAATCAAAAGACTGCTGCTTGATGCGGCAGTCTTTTTTGTTTTATATTTCGTCCATTTTATTGTCCTTTGAGATCTCAGGGATATCATCCATACTTCCCTTTTTCTCATCACAGAGCTGTTCAAATTGTGGAATATACTCTTTAGGAGCATTATTCTGTTCATGGAACCGTTCATTGAAATACGGGAAGCCTTCCTGCTGCTCCAGATAGCGGTAATCACGGTTCGCTTTCAGCGTGATCGCTGCAAGCAAAACAGTAACCGCAAATACAAAGGCTGCCATTCCGCCGCCTGTAATTTCTCCAAGGAACACATCCATATAATTCGTACCGCCAGTGGCAGCTTCCAGCCCGAGATTCAGAAACGCAACAGCCGGTGCTGCAAGAGCAAATTTGTCACTGAGCTTATACACTCCGCCATAGCCAAAGAAAAGAATCAGGCCCTTGAAGACAATACCATCCAGAAACAGGAACATAACATCTCCTGCCACTGTAAGGATCATCAGATAAGTCGCAGCAAAAATGTACATTCCACATCCGGCCATATATGCAATACCGACACGATTGCAGTTCTTCTTGTACTTCTTCATGAGCATTGCATTTTTTGCCATGCTATCTGTCATAATTGTCTCCTTTCAGATCAGTCCCAATCCTTCTTGTTGAAATTATGGAGCACCTTTTTCAGCGGATTGTTGACCTGAAGCTTCTGGAAGTAATGATAGAGAACATCCTGGTTGCATCTTGCATCAGGGAGGCTTTCATAGAATTTCTTGAATCCGTCAAGATCCATGCCCACTTTCGCCTCATTGTTCAGGTTCTTGTCTGTAAATACTACCGCACCATAGACAGGAGTGTTTTCAAATCCGCCTTTTTTCATATGGTGATTGACGTTATCGAGATGTGTCTTGTTCTGGAGTTCAGGATTGTAAAGCTTATGCACATTAGGTCCAACCTTATGGGTAAGCTTTTTGCCCTTGCCGGAAATGGTACCGGAAATTCCCTTTGTCTCAACTACAAGCACGCCGAAGCGTCCGAAAACGAGGTGATCTATCTCCACTGTTTTGCGGTAGAGAGGAAGGAACGCATTATTGATAATACGGATATTATCATCTTTGCCAAGCTTTTTTATTGTACCCGCTACTTTTCTCTCGGCAGCTCTGCCCTTGCGCTTACCCTTGCTGAAATAGGAGATAACTCCCCATAAAGCAAGAAGAACTATAGCGGCTGCAATAACTATTAAAAATATTTTTACATTCTTATCCATGATCTTTCCTCCTTAAAGGTGAATATTTGAGATATTTCCTGACATAATACAAACAGACGCTTAAAGCGTCAATCCCGAATAAAGAGGTGTTCTCAATATGTGGGACAAATTAGCTCTTATCCTTCTGATAATCGGAGGGATAAACTGGGGATTAGTTGGTATCTTTGAACTTGACATGGTAGCATGGCTTTTCGGCGGCTCAGAAAGCATTATCAGCAGAACAGTCTACATTCTTGTAGCTTTATCTGCCGTATGGTGCATTTCTCTTCTCTTCCGCAGAGACGAGGAGCTCGCCTACAGTACTTCATCAGATCACCACTGATCCTTTACGACGAACCGCTCCTGTGATGCCGTGGGGCGGTTTTTTAATGCAATATCGCTGTGTTCTCTCGGGAACATATAAAAACAGGGAGACCGAAGTCTCCCTTTGTTATTTATTAGTCGCTTATATAAGGGAGAAGTGCTATGTGTCTTGCTCTCTTGATAGCTACTGTCAGCTCACGCTGGTGATATGCACAAGTGCCTGTAACACGTCTTGGAAGGATCTTAGCTCTTTCAGTCATGCACTTTCTGAGCTTTGCGAGGTCCTTATAATCGATCTTCTCGATCCTGTCTGCGCAGAAGAGGCAAACCTTCTTGCGGGGCTTCTTTGCAGGGCGGGCATTTCTTTCCTTTTCCATGACTTTTCCTCCTATCATTATAAAGTAATGTTTTCAGTTAAACTGTTGTACTCAGAACGGAACATCGCCGTCGCTGAGTATCTCCTCAAAATCACTGAGACTGCCGTAGGACATACTGTCATTAGCTGCGGGCTGCTGTGGAGCTGCCTGCTGGGGAGGAGCTGAATAGCTGTTATTATAGTTATTCTGGGGAGCACTGTAGCCTCCGTTACCGCCCTGATAGCCGCTTCCGTTTCCGCTGTCATTCTTTCCGCCAACGAACTCAACATTATCCACAAGCACATCCATAGTGTAGTGTGTAACGTCGGGATGGTTTCTATCCTGATAGTTGTTATTGCGGAGCGTACCCTCAACTCCTATCATCTTACCCTTATTGAAATAGCGGGTAACGAACTCTGCTGTCTGTCTCCATGCTACACAGGTAATAAAATCGGCCTGTCTTTCACCGCTGTTCTTATCAGTAAACTTTCTGTCAACTGCAACAGTAAATCTGCATGAAGAAACGCCGCTCTGAGTCTGTCTGAGTTCAGGATCTGCGGTAAGTCTTCCTACTAAAATAACCTTATTCATCACTGCACCTCCTTAAATAATGAAGCATTAATTATTCTACGACTGTAACCAGTGAGCGAAGAATACCGTCTGCAATGTTGAGACGTCTTGAAAGCTCAGCAGGATAATCGGGCTGTGATGTAAATGTATAGATCACATAGTAACCCTCTGTCTCGTCTTCGATAGGATATGCAAGCTTGCGCTTACCCCAATCCTCGTTAACTTCAACAGCTTCGGCGTGACGCTCGATTCTCTCCTTGAACTTCTGGATGAGAGCCTTCATAGGCTCCTCGCCGTTCTTAAGGCTGAAAACAACCATTACTTCATACTTAGCGGATACCTTTGCCATGATGTACACCTCCTTCTGGATTCTGCCGGACAACCTCCTGCCGGCAAGGATATTCTGTACGTGCTTTCACACGATACCTGAATATTATATCATCTTTTTCTATGCTTGTCAAGGGATTTTTTCATTTTTTCAGCAATTAAGGATAATAGATCCGTTTTTGCAAAACGAAATGAGCACGGACAGCTATTATTTGCCGTCAAGCAATGTGAATGCCGTTCCCCGTCAATTCATCATTTGACTTTATTGGCCGTATATGTTATAATAGTATACGATATCATGCTTTCAAAAAGGAGGACAACATGAAATATATCCAGGGTAATTACATTATCGCCTCAAAAGAGGCTATAGCCCGCAATATCTACAGCTTTACCATAAGCTGCCCGGAAGTTGCTGACATTGCCTGTCCGGGGCAGTTCGTTCATATCAGAGCAAAGGGATACACCCTTCGCCGCCCGATATCCATCTGCGGTATCGATAAGACCAAGGGCACTCTCCGTATCGTATTTGAGATACGAGGTGAAGGTACTGAGGAGATCTCCCGCCTAAACAAGGGCGATCTCATTGATATGCTCGCCCCACTCGGACACGGTTTTACTGTCTCTGAAAAATTCAATAAGGTCATCCTCATCGGCGGCGGTATAGGAACTCCTCCCATGCTCCCTCTCGCTCAGATATTCGGAGAAAAGGCCACTGTTATCTCCGGATTCAGAAATGCTTCCGCAGTTATCCTCCAGGACGACTTCAAAAGGACAGGTGCAGAAGCTATACTCTGTACTGATGACGGTTCAGCCGGTATCCACGGCTTTGTTACAGAGCCGCTGAAAAAGCTCCTCACAGAGGACAAGCCGGATGCCGTATATGCCTGCGGTCCGATGCCGATGCTTAAGGGCATTGCTGCTCTTTGCAGGGAAAGCGGTGTTTACTGTGAGATATCCCTTGAGGAGAGAATGGCCTGCGGCATAGGTGCCTGTCTCGGATGTGCCTGCCGCACTCAAAGAAACGATGAAGAATACTTCGCCCACGTCTGTAAGGACGGTCCGGTTTTCAATGCTGAGGAGGTGCTCTGGTAATGGCTGATCTTTCTGTAAATGTATGCGGTATCGATTTCAAGAACCCCATAATCCCCGCCTCCGGAGTTTTCGGATACGGCAGAGAATACGAGGAGCTCTTCCCGCTGAATAAGCTTGGCGGAATCGCTACAAAGGGCACGACACTTCATCTCCGCACCGGCAATCTTGCTCCACGTATCGCAGAGACTCCTGCCGGTATGCTCAACTCCGTAGGTCTCCAGAACCCCGGTATCGATCATTTCATCAGCACCGAGCTTCCCTATCTGCTTACGAAGGATCTTGTAGTCCTTGCAAATATCGCAGGTTCAACTCCGGATGAGTGTGCGGAAGTTGCTGCAAAGCTGGATGATACAGACGTTCATATGATCGAGCTGAATATATCCTGCCCAAACGTCAAACAGGGCGGCGCCGCTTTCGGTACAAGCTGTGATATGGCCGGAGAAGTAACAAGAAAAGTCCGTCAGGCTACAAAAAAACCTCTGGTAGTAAAGCTCTCACCTAACGTTACAAGCATTGTTGACATCGCAAAGTCTGTTGAGGCAGCCGGAGCTGATGCCGTTTCACTTATAAACACACTCCTCGGCATGAGGATAGATATAAACACCCGCCGCCCAATACTCCGCAACAATGTAGGCGGTATGAGCGGTCCGGCAGTATTCCCTATCGCTGTACGCATGGTATGGCAGGTGGCTAACGCTGTTGATATCCCTGTTATCGGTATGGGAGGAGTTTCCTCCGGCCGTGATGCTATCGAGCTTATGATGGCAGGCGCTTCCGCTGTTCAGGTAGGAGCCGCTATTTTCACCGATCCATATGCCCCTGTGAAAATAGTCGAGGAAATGAATGAATTCCTTGATTCAAAGGGCATAACATCAGTAAAGGATATCATCGGCACAGTTGCTCCCTGGTGAAAAGCATGATCGATCTTTCGCTGAGGAAAGCCACTGAAAAAGACAAAGAACGTATTGAACAGTTATTCATTGAAATGATGCAAAGCATATACGCAAATGAAGAAGTCGTTGAATACGAAAACGGATATCTTGATAAATTTTTCAGCGGCAAAGATGACTGGATATGCATAGCGGAAGTTGATAACAGAGCCGTCGGCTACATTTCTATTGAAGTTCACAAAACACCGATATTATTTGTCTACCTTGATGATCTTTCTGTATCGGTGCACTTCCGCAATTCAGGCATTGGCTCCGCACTAATACGAAAAGCCGAATCGTTTGCTATGAATATAAACGCCAGTCACATAGCTCTTCATGTTGAAAGCTCAAACAAACAAGCTATCAAATTATATGAACGGCTTGGATACTCAATACAGCATAATGATGGAACAAGGCTTTTTATGCGGCACGATTTAGCCGATACATGACAAAAAAGCTTACAAACGGAGTTGCAAGTTATGATAATAATGTCAGTTGATTTCGGTGACGCAAGGACAGGTATCGCAGTCTGCGGAAAAAGTGAGCTCATCGCTTCACCGGTTTGCGTCATTCAGGAAAAAGACTTTGAAAAATGCATAGAAAAAACCGCTGCCCTCGTTAAAGAGCAGCGGGCTGAGGAAGTCGTTGTAGGCTATCCCAAGAATATGAACGGAACAGTCGGCGAAAGAGCTGAAAAATGCACCCTTTTCGCACAGAAGCTCCAGGAGCTCACAGGTGTGCCCGCAAAGCTCTGGGACGAGAGAAACACCACTGTCTCCGCTCATAATGCGCTGAATGTCACTAACACAAGAGGTAAAAAGCGCAAGGCTGTTGTGGACGCAGTTGCCGCAACGATAATCCTCGAAAGCTATCTTGATTTCAGGAGAAATACCGGCGCTGCTACATAAGTGCCGACTTAAGGTCGCTGAAAAGGTCTCCGGCCGCTTTAAGAGTACGGCCTGCGTCCTTTTTGATGCTCATCTTCTTTATGGGGCCTGCGGAGGAAAATGCATACCAAGCAAGTCCTGCCGCTGTTCCCGCCGCTGCGCTCACCGCAATTTTTTTCATATCCATATCGTCACTCCTATCGGCAGATTCCTGCCGTGATTATTCTATGCGGATATTCCGCTGTTATTCAAGAGGATAAAAATGCATAACCTTAACATAGTTCTTGTTGAACCTCAGATACCTCAGAATACAGGCAATATCTCCAGGACCTGCGCTGTTACGGGCGCAAGGCTGCATCTGGTAAGGCCTTTTGGTTTTGAGGTGTCCGACAAGCATCTCAAGCGTGCCGGACTGGACTACTGGGACAAGCTGGATATCACCTATTACGATGATCTCAGTGATTTTTTCAGTAAAAATCCGGACGGAAATTTTTTCTTTTTTACAACAAAAGGCCGCACCGTTCACAGTGACGCTTCTTTTCCGGACAATTCCTACCTTGTCTTCGGTCGCGAGGATAAGGGGTTGCCGGAAGCACTTCTGCATGACAATCCCGACAAATGCCTCCGTATCCCCATGAGGAACGAGCTGCGAAGTCTTAATCTTTCCAATTCCGTTGCAATTGCGGTATACGAAGTCCTCAGGCAATGGGATTACCCTGATCTTTCCCGTGAAGGGAAGCTCACCCAATACAACTGGGACTGATATTCCATCATAAATAAAGGAGTTTTTTCAATGTCAAAGATAATCATTCTCACAGACAGCTGCTGTGATCTACCTAAGGAAACGATTGAAGAGCTGGGTATAAAGGTCCTCCCATTCACTCTCACTGTAAACGGCGAGAGCTTTCGTGAGATCTACGACAAATCCACTCAGGAAGTCTATGACCTCATGGCTAAAACCGAGGAGATACCAAAGCACTCACAGATATCACCTGTAACCTTTGAGGAGACCTACAAGGAGCTCTTTGAGCAGGGCTATACCGACATCATCAGCGTTTCTATCAACAGCCAGGGCTCAGGAACCTACAACAACTCTATCATCGCAAAGAACGATTTCTTCGAGAACAATCCAGAGGCAAAGGATAAAATCCGCATTTACAATATTGATTCAAAATGCTACACTCTGTTCTATGGCTATCCGATCATTGAATCTGCAAAGAAGATCCGCAAGGGCGCAGGTGTTGAGGAGATAATCGCATACCTTGAGGATTGGTTCAATGTATGCGGCATCTACGCAGTTCCCTACAATCTCAGGTACGCAAAGAAGTCCGGACGTATATCCGCCGCAAAAGCCTTCGCTGGAGAGCTTCTCGGACTAAAACCCGTTATCCTTTTTGCTGACGGTACTACTGATACAGTCGATAAGATCAGAGGGGAAAAGAATATCGTTTCAAAACTCACTGATATCGTTGAAAAGAATATGACTCCGCAGACTCCCTACATTATGCTTCACGGCCGTGACGATACTATAGCAAGAGAGATCGAAAAGGAGCTTGTTAAACGCACCGGCAGAAAGGCTGAAATGTACGGAAGAATCGGTGCTGTTGTTTCTGCAAATATCGGCGCTGATATAGTCGGCATCATAATAAGAAGAAAAAATAAATAACGTCAATAAAAAAATGCCGGATAAGCAATTGCTTATCCGGCAATATTATTATTTATTCAACGGAAGATCATTCTTCTTCAGCAGATATGTCTGTACAGCCAGTGCATCATTAGGAGTAAGTCCGCTGCCAGGGATATGACAGTCTGCAT
This sequence comes from Clostridiales bacterium Firm_05, assembly GCA_001604035.1. Lineage (GTDB taxonomy): Bacteria > Bacillota > Clostridia > Oscillospirales > Ruminococcaceae > Ruminococcus. The sequence goes on along the minus strand of LVAK01000071.1, from coordinate 7,200 downwards.
TCTTCATTCCCTTCGCAGTGATATGTGTCTTATCAGTTCCGTTTTCAGCAAAACGATCGCCGTTTGAGAGCACCTGCATAATGAGAACTGCATCAGCCATCTGAATAAGTCCGTCACAGTTTGCATCGCCGTACACAACAGTTGACGGCTCATCTGAACCGCTGCTCTTATAAAGATCAGCAGGAAGTTCATCAAGGGTTATACACTTCTCGCTCTGGAATACAGCCTTAACTGTATCAGCATTCTGGTAATCCTCACCTGATATGAATTTAGGAGTGCTTGTCTCATCGTACCATGTACAGAAATAAAGCCACATTGCATTTTCTGTCAGCATATTTTCCATGCTGGGGATAGTGCTGTTTTCAGGCATGGAAACCATTTTATTGTTGTCAACATAATCTACCAGCGACCAGAAGATACCGCTCTCTGCATCTTCGTTAGGGCCTGAGGTCTTACCGTCATGACGGTTATATTCGGTGTTGTATTTATCAAAACCAACGATATCAACCCAATCGTCTCCGGTATACCAGCTTGCAGAAGCCGGTGACCAAGCATAAAGGTTCTGCTCCCAGATTATATTGTGGAGTCCGTATTCCTCCGTCAGTGTCTTGTAAAGGTACTTCCAGAGCTCATTGTATACCTTAGCACCTTCCTTTGACCACCAGAACCATGCGCCTGAACCGTCAATAGGATCTGTTGTATTACTCGGATTTCCCTCTGCCTCATGGAACGGACGGAATATGAGAGGTACTCCGGCATCCTGAAGCTTTCCTATCTCTCCGGCAAGAAGCTTCACCGCCTCCTTAAAGAAATAGTACTCCTTTGTTCCTTCGACCATAACGTTAGCGGTAACGAAATCAGTCTGTGTAGCGTATGTATATGCCTGCCAGTCATTGGATATCTTTGTGATATTGCCATCCTTGTCCACCTCAAATTCAGACATATCCTTCGGTACGGTTACGTGCCAGCTGGCTGTACAGATACCGTTCTTGTCCTTTGCCCATGAGATCATTCTGTCAGCAACACCGTCCTCCCAAGCGAATCCGGGGTTATGGCAGTTGAAGTCAAATCCACGGATAGCCGGATAATGTCCTGTGAGCTCTTTAAGGTATCTGCACTCAGTCTCATAATCGTTATAACCGTAATTGTGATTCTGGGTGCTGTAGGTATATACCTGGCCGTCAGGACCGGTGCAGTGCCAGTAGAAGGTATTTCCCTGCTCATCCTTGTCCTTTGAATCCCTGTCGATCTCGTAGGTGTTGCCTTCCTCGTCTACACACACATCATTCTGTGCGTCATAGCGTATTGAAGTGCTTATACTATGTCCGCCGCCGTATATCTCCTGCTGACCGGAGAGGATGTATTCTCCGTAAACAGAGTTGAGATACTTCATTAGCGACTTTGCCTCTGCTGTTGCGTCAGGATCACAGGTCTCGCCTGTAGCATTGCTGAGATCAGGGAATACCGCATTGGAAACTGTTACATAGTCAACAGCCATGTATCCGTATTCACTTATGAATTTGATAGTGTTAGCGCCCTTTCTCAAACGTACAACGCCGAAATTGTAGTCCTTCCATTCTCTTGAATAATCAGCTATCGTAGTATACTTTACGCCGTTGACCTCAAAAGCCTGCTGGCGGCCTTCTTCATTAAGTATCTGAGCACCATGAACCACTATAGAATACATACCGTCCTCAGGGACAGTTACCTCGAACGATGCCGGTGAAGCAGTCAGATACCAGAAGCCTTCGCCCGAGTATCCCGGCATCTCATTTTGATAGATCGCCGTCCATGTATCAGCACCGGTCAGGTTCTCTCCTTCAATAACATAGGGGAAGCTTGTCGCTGCAACAGACTTCTCACCTGCTGCTGAGGTAAAAAGCCCGGCCGCTCCGCACTGTACAGCAGTCATCGCCGCAGCTGCTGCAATTGCAAGTGATCGCTTTAAAACTTTGCTCATATTTAATATCCTCCTGAAATAATTTTTTGTTAATTAACTCACACATCCTATTTTTTGTTAATTAACAGCCTATAATTTAACTATTCCACTACGATAATTATACTTAATAAAGCATGATTTGTCAAGTATCTCAGGAATTATTTTGTATATTTTACATCTTAACAAATCAAATTTCACTTAATTTATCTTATAATTTAAGCAAGCAAATAAAGAATCCGCCGCACATCACTGTACGGCGGATATTTCTTATAATTAAAGACTTGAATGGAAGGTACGTGAGATAACATCGTCCTGCTGCTCTTTTGTGAGCTTAACGAAGTTTACTGCGTAGCCTGAAACTCTTACTGTAAGCTGAGGATACTTTTCAGGATGAGCCTGAGCGTCAAGAAGAGTCTCTCTTGTGAACACATTTACATTGAGATGATGGCCGCCTTTTTCAACATAACCGTCCAGCAGCTCGATGAGGTTATCTACCTGTTTCTGGTTATCCATTTTTCATTCCTCCTTGTTATGTGTAGGGACTGATGCTTACATCAGCCCGATACGGTTAATGTATTTTTTTGTGGGGCGATGCAGGCATCGCACCCTACAATTATTCTTCTTCGTCAGTGGCGTTTTCGGTGGGCTGACAGCAGGCACCTTTTATACCACAGTCAGTGCTGTTGACAGTCTCAACATTCAAACCTTCTCCGTTATCTGTTGAGAAAATATTCACATGACCGCTGCCGCCTGCCATGAGCTTATCAAGAAGCTCAACAAGTTCCTCCGGCGACTGTTTATTGTTATTAGTCTCAGGAGAGCTCATCAGTCTTCATCCTTTAACTTATCAAGGTCGATATCGCCCATGAATACTTCCATATCCTTGCCAAGTGCGCCGGGGATGATAGAGAAGGTATTGGAGATCCCGTCCTGTGCGTGTCTGAACGGAAGCTTTGCAACAGATGAAAGTGAAGCTACTGCACCATGGGTATCTCTTCCGTGCATAGGATTAGCTCCGGGAGCCAGCGGCACGCCCTGCTTTCTGCCGTCAGGAGTATTACCTGTCTTCTTGCCGTAAACCACATTTGAAGTTATAGTGAGTATGGACATTGTAGGAACGCCGTCACGGTATGTGTGGTGCTTTCTTACGCAGTCCATAAAGCGGCGTACTACCTCAACAGCAAGCTTGTCAACACGATCGTCATTGTTGCCGTACTTGGGGAAATCGCCCTCTATCTCATAGTCAACGACCACATTCTTCGCAACGTCAACTACATTGCCGGTCTTGTCCTTGATCTCGATATCCTTGCGGATAGGCTTTACCTTAGCATACTTGATAGCAGAAAGTGAATCCGCAACAACAGAAAGTCCTGCGATACCTGTTGCAAAGTAGCGCTTTACGTCTCGGTCATGGAGAGCCATCTGAAGTCTCTCGTAGCTGTACTTATCATGCATATAGTGGATAACGTTGAGGGTGTTGACGTAAAGTCCTGCCAGCCACTCCATCATGTCCATGTACTTTTCCCAAACGTCATTGAAATCAAGATACTCAGTGTCAACAGGTCTGAACTTAGGACCTACCTGAAGTCCGAGGCGCTCGTCAATACCACCGTTTATAGCATAGAGCAGGCACTTTGCAAGGTTAGCTCTTGCGCCGAAGAACTGCATTTCCTTGCCGACACGCATTGAAGATACACAGCAGGCGATAGCATAGTCATCGCCGTGTACTACTCTCATCATATCGTCGTTTTCGTACTGGATGGATGAGGTCTTTATTGACATCTTCGCACAGTACTCCTTGAACTTTCTCGGCAGTTTGGTTGACCAGAGGATAGTCATATTCGGCTCCGGAGCTGTTCCGAGATTCTCAAGGGTATGAAGATAACGGAAGCTGTTCTTTGTAACGAGGTGATGACCGTCAACGTCAACGCCTCCGATAGATTCTGTGATCCATGTAGGATCTCCTGAGAACAGTGAGTTATACTCAGGTGTACGTGCAAACTTTACGATACGCAGCTTCATGATGAAGTGGTCGATAAGCTCCTGAGCCTGTTCTTCTGTGAGAATGCCCTTTTCAAGGTCTCTCTGTATATATATATCAAGGAATGTGGATGTACGTCCAAGGGACATAGCTGCACCGTTCTGCTCCTTGACTGCTGCAAGGTAGCCGAAGTACAGCCACTGTACAGCCTCCTTGGCGTTTGCAGCAGGCTTTGAGATATCAAAGCCGTAGATCTCGCCAAGCTTCTTGAGCTCCTGCAAAGCTCTTACCTGCTCGGCAAGCTCTTCACGGAGACGTATATTCTTTGAAGTCATCCTGACAAGGGATGTATCGATCTGATGCTTCTTGTCTGCTATAAGGATATCTATACCGTACAGGGCAACTCTTCTGTAGTCGCCTATGATACGGCCTCTGCCATAAGCATCCGGAAGTCCGGTGAGTATTGCAGAGTGACGTGCAAGACGCATCTCAGGCGTATATGCATCAAAAACTCCCTGATTGTGAGTCTTTCTGTACTTTGTGAAGATCTCTACTACTGAAGGATCAACCTCGTAGCCATACTCCTTGCAGGCCTGCTGAGCCATACGGATACCGCCGAAAGGCTGGAGCGAACGCTTGAACGGCTTGTCCGTCTGGAGTCCGACTATCTGTTCAAGTTCCTTATTGAGATATCCGGCACCGTGCGAAGTGATAGTAGATACGATCTTGGTATCCATATCGAGGACGCCGCCGGCCTCTCTCTCCTGCTTTGAAAGATCCATGACCTGCTCCCAGAGCTTCTTCGTAGCCTCTGTAGGACCGGCAAGGAAGCTCTCATCTCCGTCATAGGGAGTATAGTTCTTCTTGATAAAGTCTCTTACATTTACGGATGTATTGCTCCAGCGTCCTTCGCTGAAACCATCCCATTCATGCGGCCAAGTGTTTACAACCATGATTCAGGACTCCTTTGAAATAAAATTTTTGCTGATTACATTTTAACACATTGTCGAAAAATTGTCAATCTCCTTATTTCCCTTTGTTACCAGCATTTTGCCATTATGCGTTATATTTTATTACTAATTGTCCGGCAGATCTGTATACAGCAAGCGGTGAATCTGTATTTTCCGCTTCATGCTGTCCGGCCTGCTATAAAAATCGATTAACTTGTTCGCTGTATTTGTTCAATTGATAGAATTTTCACGATACTGATGTATCAGCTGTAATTCTGGGCGATGCGGTAATCTACTGCTCCGCTGAAAGGATCATAAAGTATGTCCTCGTTATCCTTTTCAGACACAAGATATGCGTTTTTGTAAAACAACGGCACAAAGCCGTATCCTGATATTATGTCACGTTCCGCTGATGTATATGCTTCAACAGCCTCAGCTACTGTACCGCAGTTCAGCAGCTTATCCATCATCCCCTCCTTGCCGGGTATCTTATCCAGGCACTTCTCAACAGTGAATTCCTCCATAACGGATAATCCGCTGTTGAGCTTTCCTTTCAGGGGATAAAGAGCAAGGCTGTATTCACCTTCTGATATTCTCTTTTCAAACTCTTCCGGAGTAACGTCCTCAATACCGATATATACGCCGAGGAGCTCCTGCCAGCTCTGGGAGAGCTTATGAAGGTCTCCGGAATCAACTGTATCTGCATTCACCAGTATCTTCACCTGATCTACAGAGCCGACTCCTATCGCTTTCTTCGCTTTTTCCAGGCACTCTTTTGCCTGCGTCAGGTCATAGCAGTCAAACTGCCCGTCAGACACCATATCACGATAGCTCCTTCCGGCAAGTGTGACTGCCGGAGGTATAAGCCCGTAAGCTACAGTAATGTCACTGCCGATAACATCTGCAAGACTTTTCCTGTCCGTAGCCAGTGCAAGTGCCTTGCGGAGCTCGGTATTGCCGAAGAGCTTGTCATTATCATTGAAAATGAGTCCGAGAGTGATCGAGCGGCTGCTGTCAACATTATGTTTTCCGCCACGGTATGAACCGCTGAGGGTAGTGAAGCACTCTATCTCGTCCTCCTTGAAGAGCTGCCGGATATCGGCTTCATTCTTCTGGATAGTGAAGTTCAGATGCGAAGGGAATACATTGTATGTCTCGGTCACATTCCTGTCGCTGCGGCGCATATACAGGATATTGTGTACTCCATAGGGATCATAGAACCACTGGCGCATAAAGAAGGGACCGTTTGACATGACTGACTGGTCATCAAGGCCGTACTTTCCCTTGGTGGAGTAGAAGAAGTCACGGTTGCAGGGAAATGCCGGTGCTGCGGCCAGCAAACTCATAAATTCCGCAGATGGATGATCCAGCTCTATGACCAGCGTCTGATCGTCAGGCGCTGAAACTCCGGCCGAATCGGGAGATGCTGCTCCGCTGATTATCTGGCGGCCGTTCTTTATGCAGGAAAAATCCATTGCATAAGGCGACTGCATAGCAGGATCAAGCACACGCTGAAGTGCAAAAACATAGTCGTCTGCTACTACAGGGAAGCACTCTTCATCTTCAATAATATCATCCTTATTAGAATCGAACACCCAGAGATTATCATTTCTGAGAGTGAAGGTATATTTCATGCCGTCAGGCGATACTGTGTAGCTAAGAGCATTGCAGCAGCTTATATTTCCGTCCTCGTCAGCCGATACAAGACCGCTGTACATATTCCGTATCACCGTATTTGAAGCCGGATCATCTGCATACTGAGGATCAAGGCTTTTAGGATTGCCGCAGAGCGGTATATCGTACATATGATTGATACCGCTTCCCTTTTCCTTGTCGCCGCAGGAAACGCACAGGGAGACGGAAAGGACTGCGCTTACGATAAGGGGTAGTTTTCTCACTTTGTTCTCCGTTCTTTTTCTTTATTTTAAGGTATTAAAATGTGCTCTCCTTGCGGAGAACACATTATCCGGGTATTTTTAATTCATTTCAACAGTTATTATGAATCCGTCAACATTGTTTCCGGAAACTGTATATGTCTTGTTTGAGGGAACTGTTACCACAGTATCACCTGCTGAAGCCGGCTCATAATAAATGCTGTAGAGCTTGCTGTCAACTGTTACTGTGATCGGATCCTCACTATTATGTGTCTTTACCTCGTCTATATACTCCTCAAGGCAGAGTCCGCTCTGCTTCATATATACAGCATGAGGTACGCCGACATAGCGATATGTATGAGTTCTTCCCTCTTCGCCGGTATACTGCTCCTTGCCCTCAGGGAATCTTACGATGAATCCGTAATCAGCGGCGTGCTCGTCAAACCAGCTGTAATC
>LVAK01000256.1 GCA_001604035.1 Clostridiales bacterium Firm_05 | reverse complement strand
TAATTGGAGGAACTCAGCTGGTAGAGTTTAGACAAACTCTTGATTTCTAATATATGCGGAATGTGATAATCCACCCAATCGGGGGTGTCAGGGGTCGGATTCACAAAAATCGTCGTCCAGCCGCGTCGATGCGCCGGTTCCAGGTTACGGAGCGAATCCTCGAGCAACACAATTTCGCGCGGATCCTTGGGCATCGAAAGTCCCATCGCAGGGAGTTTTTCGGCAAGCCACTTTTCCATTTTTTCGTAGGCACTGTCGTGCGGCTTTCCGACCCAATCCAACTGTTTTAGGTCAAATACCGCATCAATCGCCGAATCGATCCCCATGTGAGCCATGCCCGCTTCGCTCCAGTCGTGGCGACCGTTCGTAAACACGAAGCGCGGACCTTTCAGGCTCTGCAGCAAGGCCAACTTTTCGGGAGACTTCTTGGGGTAAATCAAATATTCCGGCTCATGAATGAAATCGAAAAACTCGTCGGGGTCCGTATTGCTCATCGCCATCAGGCCCGCAAGCGTTGTTCCGAACCGTTCCAGGTAATCGGTACGAATCTTGTGAGCTGACTCAAAATCACCACCGACGGTTTTCTGCACAAAAAGCGAAATGCGGTGGTCAAGCGAATTGATGACACACCGTTCCTCGGTTCCATATAAAGTTAAATCGTAATCAAACAGCCAAACCATACGGACTTAATATCCCATGGCAAGGCCGCCAATCTGACGCGCAAGGTATGTCGCGTAGTTGTCCGTCATGCCACTCACAAAGTCGAGCACCTGGTGGTAGGCTTCGGCAACCGTCACGCTTTGGCCAATTTTCGCCTGACCAATGAGTCGCACAATGCGGTCGGCGCGGTAGGAATTATTTCCGTTCAAGCGGTAGTCGTAAACGCCGTTGATAAAGGCATCGAGCACGGTGGCAAGCGTCGTGTAGCTACCGACTTCGAGCTCGGTCTTGCGGCGGTCGGGGTAGATGCGTTCTACACCCAAGCGCTTTGCGATGCGGATTCCTTCCATCACGTCCGAACGGGAAAGATTCGTCAAATGCTTGACACGTTCGCCACTCATAATCGCTTCGTAATTGTTCACGAAGGTGACTGCCACATCGTCAATCAAGTTCTGAATTGCTAAACCGCGGACACTGCTCAAGAAGTCGCGGAAATTCTGACCGTTTTCCTGGAATTCGCGGTCAATATCCACATCGGGGCCGCACAGGTAGCTGAACATGCCGCGCACATCGCCGTAGCTCAAGATGCCCAGTTCAATGGCGTCTTCCACATCCAAGATGCTGTAGCAGATATCATCGGCGGCTTCCATCAGGTACACCAGCGGATGGCGCACCCACTTGCCCGTTTCCACTTCGGGAATTCCAAGCGTATAAGCGGTCACTCGATAAAGATCCGCTTCGGTCGAGAAAAGGCTTGTAGGCTGCCCAAACTTTGCAAGCTGCGGATACTTGATCATAGCCCCCAGAGTCGCATAAGTCAAGCGCATGCCGCCATCCAAAAAGTGGTATTCCAGCTTGCTCAAAATGCGGTGGCCCTGGGCGTTGCCGTCAAAATTTTCAAAGTCAGCAATCTCAGTTTCACTCAAGTCGCGAAGCGGTGCGGAATTACGGTTCTTGCGGAACCATTCGCGAATGGCCGCTTCGCCGGCGTGACCAAAAGGCGGGTTACCGATGTCGTGCGCGAGGCAGGCGGACTGCACAATCGTTCCGAAATGGTATTCGTTGATGTACTTGGGCAGATACTTTTTGATCAGGTGATACACCGTAATCGCGAGGCTGCGGCCCACGCTCGACACTTCGATGCTGTGAGTCAAGCGACTGTGCACATGATCATTCACCGAGAACGGGTGCACTTGGGTCTTACGGCCAAGGCGCCTGAACGCTGTCGAAAAAACAATACGGTCGTAATCGCGGTGAAAGTCAGAACGGTTCGGGTCCAAATCGGCGGGGTGCCCGTAGCGCGTCGCAGAAAGCAAAGTATCCCATTGAAGCATACGTAAAAAGATAGTAATTCGCATTGCCCAACTTAGGATTTCGCCGTGCATCTTTTACTAAATTACCGTATATGATATTGCACCTTTTTAAAATGACCCGTCCTGTCAACATCGTCATCGCCATGGTGACGCTTGCAATCGGCTACTACCTGCTTTCGGCTATGCCGACCCAGGAAACGGGCATCAGCTGGACAACGCTGATTTTGCAGAGCATCGGGTTCGCCTTTGCGATTGGATTTGCAAACATCCAGAACGACATTCTTGACCTGGATAGTGACCGTCTGAATCGCCCGGAGCGCCCCCTTGTAAGCGGGAAAGTTTCGGTGACTGTGGCGCGGAGGGCGTGGATTATACTGATTGCCCTGACGGTTGTTTGCGGAATCGCCGAAAGCCTTGTGACAAAGATTGGATTCACTTCCGCCATTTTCTTTGTCCTGCTCTGTCTTGTGCTGATTGCCTACAACAAGTGGCTCAAGCATATCCCCCTACTCAAGAACATGACCGTCGCCTTCTTATGCGCGACCCCCCTTATTCTTTGCCTTTTCTACCCCACGGGATACAAGGAAACCGAAGATTTTGCGATGGATATCGCCGACAAAATCGGCTTTCTCTATCCCGCTATGTTATTTGCATTTTTACTAACAACATCTCGCGAAATTTACAAGGACCTCGAAGACGAAACCGGAGACCTCAAGGCAGGAATCATGACCTTCCCGCTGATTGCAGGAACAAAAACGGCAAGACGCCTCGCCGCCTTTATCACCATTTTCTG
>LVAK01000070.1 GCA_001604035.1 Clostridiales bacterium Firm_05 | reverse complement strand
TCTTCCTCAGCCTTATCAAGTGCCGCAGCGATAACTGCGTCCATATCATAGTACTTGTACTCGCCAAGGCGTCCGCCGAAGATGATGTTCTTCTCCTTCTCAGCAAGCTTCTTGTACTCGGCATAAAGAGCACCATTTTTTTCGTCGTTAACGGGATAATATGGCTCATCGCCTGGTTTCCACTCAGAGGAATACTCACGGCTGATAACTGTTTTCGGCAGATCATTTCCATTCTTATCCTTGCCGAATTCAAACCACTTATGCTCAATTATACGTGTCCAGGGTGTCTCCCTGTCGGTATAGTTCACAGCTGCATTGCCCTGGAAGTTAGGCTTATCCAGAAGCTCGTTCTCGAATCTCACAGAACGGTACTCAAGTGTACCGAGGCTGAAATTGAAGTAGGCATCGATAGGGCCTGTATATACCACCTTCTCAGCCATTGCATCAAATCCGGCCTTATCGCCGAAATAATCAGTGTTCAGGCGAACCTCTATGCCCTCCAGCATATTTGCCACCATATTGGTATATCCGCCCACAGGTATACCCTGATATAAAGCGTTGAAGTAGTTGTTGTCGAATGTAAGGCGCACAGGCAGTCGCTTTATGATAAATGCCGGAAGCTCCTTGCAGTCACGTCCCCACTGCTTTTCTGTGTAGCCCTTTATGAGCTTCTCATATATGTCACGGCCGACCAGTGATATAGCCTGCTCCTCAAGATTCTTTGGCTCGCCGGTGATCTCCTTGCGCTGCTCCTCTATCTTTGCAGCAGCCTCCTCAGGAGTAACTACCCCCCACATCTTATTGAAGGTATACATATTGAACGGAAGCGAATACAGCTCGCCCTTATAATTTGCAACAGGGCTGTTGGTGAAGCGGTTGAACTCCGCAAATTTTGTGATGTAGTCCCAGACCTTCTTGTTGTTGGTATGGAAGATATGAGCGCCGTACTTGTGTACGTTTATGCCTTCAACTTCCTCTGTATATACATTTCCGGCGATATTTTGACGCTTATCGATCACGAGAACGCTCTTGCCGGCTTTTTTAGCCTGCTGTGCGAATACAGCGCCGTAAAGTCCAGCGCCGACTATAAGATAATCATACATTATTTTTTACTCCCTTTCTTTTTTCTTAGCATCTGCCAGAACAGTTCGTTTGTCAGCTCTTCCTTACTAATGAGCAGGAACACTCCGTATACTCCGAAGAAAAGGCTGCCGGATACTGCCAGGATGACAAATGTTCTGATCATTGTGCTCAGTCCCAGCGAACCTAAGACCAGCGGAACCCAGAATGAAGCTGCTGCTGCAAGGATAAGTGCAGCAATGATCTTACCGAAGCTTATCTTCCTTATTGCATCGATAACATCTTTCCTGATGTAGATGTACTGCACAAGGAGAACGACAAATTCCGCTACAAGTGTACCTATAGCAGCGCCGGATGATTTCAGCAGCGGGATCAGTGCGGCGTTGAGTATAAGATTAACAACAGCACCTGCTATCTCAGAGTACAGCACTATCTTCTCCTTACCAAGAGGAACGAGTATCTGTATACCAAGTATATTGCTCAGACCAATGAGAAGCAGAGTTGGCATAATTATCTGCATTGGTACTATAGCGCCGCTGTAGCCTTTACCAGAGAGGAAGCGTATGCCCTGGCTGGCATACATCATAAAGTAAACTGTAAGTGGCGAGGCGAGAAGTATAACGAAGTTGAGAGCCTTCTTGCTGATCCTCTTGAACTCCTCGGTCTGGCCGTTCTTGACATAATAGGAAACTCTCGGCAGGAGAACTGTACCAAGGGATGTTACAACACTGACGAGGATAGTTTTTATCTTCGTTGCCGCACCGTAATATCCGACATCCGTATCCGTAGTGATAAACTTCAGCATAACGGTGTCAAGGTGGGTATATATCGTAGTTGCACATGACATTGCGAAGAATATACCGACAGCATTGAGATGTCGCTTTACATTGTAGTCCTTCATCGGCTTCATGTCAATGAACCTGTGAACATGTATGAAGTTGAATATATTTGAGGCAACACCTGCAAATATGGATATTCCGCCGTAGATCACATAGTCGTTCTTCTCACGTATAAGTGCGAACATTGCAAGCAGCGCAATGAATTTGAAGATTATAGATCTTATGGTGATATATGTGTACTGCTCCAGAGCCTTGTACAGCCACTCCATACCGATCGAGGTAAGGAGTATATTGAAGCTTACTATGATGTACAGCAGTCTGTCGTCCTGAAGCTTAGGCACTGTAAATATGATTATGAAGAAGGCTATGTATGACAGCAGGCTCATTATCAGGTTTATGATGAGGAGCTCGTGGACTGTCTTTGACAGCTTCTTCCTGTCGTCTCTTACACTTGCACAGGCTCTTATACCATAGGTCGGTATGCCAAGGTGAGCCACCAGCGTGAAGTAGGATATAAATGAAAGTGCGAACTGGACCTTTCCTGTTCCTGCCGGTCCCAGGACACGGGAAACATAGGGGAAGGTTATCAGCGGGAAAATGAACGACGACATTGTCAGTATCGTATTCATTATAAAATTAAGCTTTATGGATTTTGGCTTTTTGGTGTCTGCTTTTACCATTTGATCCTCCTGACAGGTCATCAGTATTTCTAATAATTGTCATCAGAATATTTTTTGCAGCAGCTTGATCCTACGCTTGAGGAACACAGCAATTGCCGCTCCCACAACTCTTATAACAATAACAGCCAGATACACGGCTGCTGCATATGCAGCATATCTTGCGGCAAGATTATCTCTGACACGCCACAGTGTAAGGCCTTTCATTTCCAGACAGTGGGTACAAAGTATTATGAGTGTGTCCGCACCGAAGAATCTGAAACAGCCGTTCAGCTTGGGGGAATGTACCTCTATCACCTTGGAAATATACAATATGACCAGCATACCAGGAAAAGCAAACAGCAGATTCACCGGGCCGTATCTGTAGCTGTTTGAAGCTAATATAGTACATCCGCATATATACGGTCCGACAAACGTCAGCGGCACTGATACAAGTACTATCCATACCCTGCTCACTTTTTCAATAAGCTGGTACTTTCTGCTGAGATAGCCTGTGTACAGGAAAACTACGGCTACCATACCGGGCTGTATACTCATCGGCAGCCATACGAAGTGGACGGATATCATACCGGCAGCAGCGGATATAAGCACTACCACCCATGAATGGCGGCATTTCAATGATAGATTCAGTATCAGCAGTCCGAAGAATATTGCCGGCAGGAACCATATGGCACCTATATCAGGGATTATGGTGCTGCTTCCACGATACAGCGGCATATCCATTCCGCTTCCGTAAACCGCCGCCAGTGACTGCACCTTAAAAAGACGTATCGCCTCAGGCCAGTTTCGCCGCAGTACCTTCTTTCCGGCACTGAGTGCAATGATTCCGACAGCAGTTACAGCGTATGGCACCATCAGCCTTACGCCCTGCTTGCGGACATATTCCTTCACAGGACGCTCCTTGAAGAAATATCCGCTCACCAAAAAGAACAGCGGCATATGGAAGCCATATATATAATCCTTCAGGAAACTTCCGTCAGGAACAGTATGTCCTATTATAACGAGTATTATAGCTATGCCTTTAGCGATATCGATATACTCTATCCTCTTTTTAGCCTTATTTTCTTTCGCTTCTTTTGCCATAATAATCTATTCATCACTCCCGGTATTTGCTGATCGATAATGTGGATATGTGTTATAACGAGCAGCATACAAAGAATATTATAATCAGGATTTATAAGATTTGGATATATGAAATTCTCTATAGCATTCATACAGAGCCATACCATAAGATATTTTTCGTTATTCTTCGCAGCATACCTTGTGACAACAGTATATGCAATGACAAGTACGCCAAGTGTGAATAAACCGTAAAGGAATGCTACCTGAAGATATCCGTTATCGATATAATTGTAATCGGATTCACGCTTGTTTCCGACCAATACAGATGTATTTCCGACAAGCTCTATATCATGTCCGAAGAGGTTATAGCCCTCTTTGAGATACATTTTCCTTGCAAGGTTCAGACGGCTTGAGAGAGCTTCATTTATTTTTTGCCATGTTCTGTTCCTATCGTTATAGATAAACGTGAGCACTATACTAAGAACAGCCACAAACGGATAAATAAGCGTAGCTGCTGCTTTGAATATGAATCTGTCGGTAGTAAATGTCTTTCTTCTTAACAAGAGCAGCCAAAGTACGAACAGTCCCAGTATTATAAACATATCCGTTCTTGTCTGTGTTTTTATATAGAAAAAAGACATCAATCCTATACCAATGATCCAATGCCACAACTTCATCTTATCACCGAGAAGATACATTATCATGTAGAAGCAGTTCATGAACATGACGTTTATAAGTCCGGCGTAAGTATATCCCAGCGACTCTCTTGTTCGGCCTTCCTGAATGAAAATGTGGTTCTCTATTATCCCCACCTTGCTGCACGCAATGGCCATGAACATCACAGACAGGAATATTGCAAGACTGATCTTGACTATCTTCCGGAAGTTGACGTCATATGCCGACAGTATGACGAACATGGTAGCGATAAAGGTTATTCTCGACGTTATTATATAGCTTATCGTAAAGCCGCCGAAGAATATTCCCGTTATGGCTGCACGCCTTATCGTATATCTTCCCTTTACGAACCACCTTACAGCAAGCACTCCTATTACATACAGGGATATGAGCTTTGTAGTGACTTCGGGTAAAAAATACGAAAAAGTAGTGGCTTTTATGGCATACCAGAAAAGCCACGGGATATAAGCCACCCAGAACAGAAAGTCATAGGCGCTCATATTACAATTCAGAGAAAAACTAAGTTCTCGTTTTAATTTTATCTTCAAGGTCTGTCTCCTGTGGGATAGATCACATAAACTTCTTCATAAACGGATACAGCATGAATTTTGATCCGCAAAGGAGCTTTACGAATCTGCTGTACTTCTTTGCCTCTGAAAGTGCTCTCGGGCAGACCTCTTCAACTCTGTTCACAAATTCCTTGAGCTGCTTCTTGTTCTCAGCGCTTCTGTCCAGCATACAATAGTACTTGCACTGCGAAGCAACTTCCTTGCGAAGTCTGAGCATCAGGAGCTTCTTCTTGTTCTTGTCCTTCAGGGAGTTGTAAACGTCAGCTATATGGAAGAACACCTTCTCATGCTCTTTATAGTGCTTCTTGATACCCTCAGGGCTGACGCTCTGTCCCTCTCTGCCCAGTCTGTACATATATACAGGGAAATGACATACATAGAAAGACTTGAGATAAGGGAGCGGGAAGTTGACATACTCAACATCAGTATAGAAGCAGTGCTCAGTAATGCTGAGCTTCATATCCTTGAGGATCTTTGTCTTTACTGTAGTTGAATGCATGGAGATTGGCTTCTGGAAGTCAGCATCAGAGAATGAATGCTTGCCCTCCTCAAGATTTGCGAAAAGATCACTGTTAACGATCTTATCAGTTCCCTCGTACACCTCATTAGTCTGTGTATAAACAGCATCGGTGTCGATAGTTTTCAGGAGAGCCACCAGTTTCTTAAGGTTCTCGGTATCGAACCAGTCATCTCCGTCAAGCTGCTTGAAGTACTTTCCTGTTGCCAGCTCGACGCTCTTGTTGATAACGGAACCGTATCCGCCGTTCTCCTTATGCACGCCGAAAACTGAGCCGGGATACTTATCGGAATACTCTTTTACTATATCCAGAGTTCCGTCCTTACCGCCGTCATCGACTACAAACACCTCTATATCGTCAATGATCTCAGGATCAATGAGAGAATCGAGAGTATTGCGGATATATGTCTCTACATTATATGCAGCTATCGAAATAGATAATATTTTACTCATATCTTATCCCTTCATGATATCGATGGTACTTTTTACGCCGTCCTCAAGAGAATATGAAGCCTTCCAGCCAAGGCCTTCCAGCTTATCTGAGGTAAGGCTGGAATTGTCCATCATATTATAGCCCTTCTTTTCAGACTCTGATGCCTCTTCAAACACGACCTTTTTACCGGAGGCCTTTGCGATCTCCTCAGCTATCTGTCTGATACTTACGATAGAGTCACGGTTGGATATGTTGTATGCCTCAGTAGGCTTACCTTTGAGGAGCACGAAGAGTATAGCAGTAGCGCAGTCCATGCAGTAGCAATAGGATCTGAGCTGGCTTCCGGCACTCTTCATAAGGATATCCTTTCCGGCAAGAACGTCTCTTACGAACTGTGCAGTAGCACGGCTGTCCATAGGAGTTGCAGTCGGGCCGTAGATATGTCCCGGACGGACGATAACAGTCTCTATATTATGCTGCTGATAGTATGAAACGCAGAGCGTCTCAGCAGCTCTTTTTCCTGACGGGTAGCAGGCACGGGTATTGAGGATGTCGATGAATCCGTAATCGTCCTCGTTGTATGGGCGGTGCGCCTCTTTCTTTCCGTATACCTCACTGGACGAAATATAAAGGACCCTTTTAGTACCAGCGGTATGGGCATACTTAAGAAGCTCGTTAACGCCCACAACATTAGCCAACAGGGTCTCTACAGGTTCAGAGAGATATGCTGCCGGATGTGCATTGCTGGCGCCGTGTATGATATAATCAGCCTTGAAATCGAATTCCACAGGCTTGACTGCATCATAATAAACGTAATGCAGCCACGGTTTGCCGTAATAAGCAGTAAACCTGCTGCTTATCTCTTCCTCTGTACGTGCCGCAGCATATATATCAACGTGAAGTATATTCTTTTCATTAGCGTAGCAGAGTGCATCAACCAGCGGTGAAAGGATAAGGCCGCTGGCGCCTGTCACCAGCAGCTTTTTTCCGTCCAGCTCTGCAAGTTCCGGAATAACAGCGATCTTTTCAAGCTCGCTAAAATACTTATCACAGTAATTCATAGGATACTTACCTCTTATTTCAGCCAGTTATCTTTTTTGGTATTCAGAAGAGCCTTGAATATCATAATATCGTCAACTGTTGTTATTTTCAGATTTTCCTCAGATCCCTGAGAGAAATACACTACCTCTCCGAGGCTCTGCATAAGGGTGCATGAAGCGGCAGTTTCAGTGATATTGCGCTTCTTTGCTTCATCGTGAGCCCAGAGCAGTTTTCCGAGGGTATAGGTATGAGGAGTCTGTGTGCGGAAGAGCTGCTCTCTCGGGATAGAAACTGTTGATGATATACCGTCATCGCTGCTGCGGAATACAGCCTCAACACATGGTATAGCTGCAACAGCGCTTCCGTGCTTCTTGAAGGTAGCAAGGCTGTTGGAGATGATCTCGCTTGATACCATACATCTGTTTCCGTCATGTACCATTACTATATCCTCAGGATCAAGCTCGGCCTCAAGTGTCTTGAGACCGTTGAGGATAGACTCCTGTCCTGTAGCTCCGCCGGGAACCACCCAGCGCAGCTTTGTTATATTGAACTGCTTGGCATAAGCCTTTACAACGTCTATCCATGAAGGGATAGTAACTACGATTATAGCATCAACAGCAGGATGATTCTGGAAAGCTTCCATTGTATGGATGATTATAGGCTTGTTCTCAACATGGATAAACTGCTTTGGTATATCCTGTTTCATTCTCGTGCCTGAGCCTGCCGCTGTTAATAAAGCAACTGTCATTATGATTCCTCCTCAACATTTTTCACTTCATTCACCCAATAGTGTTCCGAACCATGAGGAACACGCTTGTCCTCGGGCGGGAGCTTCATAAAGTCTCCGTAAAGGTTGCCGAGATATATTTTATAGTTGGCATAGCTTCTGAATACGCAGTCCTCAAACTTATAGTCTGCCTGCGGAAGCATATCCGACTTCTTCCACCTCTCCTTTATTCCGTACATACCGTTCACACAGCCCACGTACTCCGAAGAACCGAATGGATACTTCTTACAGATCTTATCAAGGCGGACAGCAAGTCTCCTGCTGCCAACAGCCTTGAGCAGCGGTCTGTAAAGATCCTTCACGAAAGCGGCAGCCTTGCCCTTGCGGCTGGTGCCTCTTCTTTCAAGGCTGGTATGGAGAAATCTTCTCATCTGTTTTACACGGAAGGACTGCGTCTTCATTGCGGTATCACTTGCAGGCATACCGTCAACAATGAAGATGTCTATGCCAAGAAAACGGCAGTCTGTATTGTCCTTCATACCTGCTTCCTTAGCAACATCCGTTCTGATATATCTTCCGAACTGGCGCAGGAACTTTCCGTTTATAAGGGAGATGAGCTCTCTTTCCGGCGGAAGATCTATCTTTTTCTTCATATCGAGCTTCATGAGCTTTTCAAAATCCGGGCGTGGCATAGCAACGTCGATATCATTATCCCATGGGATGAAGCCGCCGTGTCTTACTGCGCCCAGCAGGGTTCCTCCGCAAAGATCATATCTTAGCGAATTATCTTTACAGATCTTATCGAATTCCTTCATCAGTTCAAGGTATACACGCTGTGTATCCTGAAGTGAAAGCATATTATGTTTATCCATTGATCTAAGCACTCCATATAATCATATACTGCCGACCGGATATCCGGGCAGCCGAACTATATAATGCGGACGCCTTTCCTCTCATTAAAGTCATTGATGATCTCGCATATAGCCTTTGATACGTCTGGCTCAACAGCATAAAGAGACTGCGACTGCGTTATAGATCTTGCAAATACAGCGAGTTCCATACAGATGCCCTCGCCGTCAAGCTGGTAGAAATACCTCTTGTTCTCCAGCGGATCCTCGTATCTTACCTCGAAGTAATCCGTTTTCCACCAGGGAGCAGGTACATATACATAGCCCTTTGTACCTGAAATGACCAGATCGCCCTCGGACTTAACGCCCTTGCCGACCTTAAGTGAAGCCACGGCGTTGGTGTATACGAAGGATATCTTCGTGAAAGCGTCAAAATCCTTGTTCTCGCCTACGAAATGGCTGACTATGCTCTTTTCGGTATAATCAGTACCGAGGAGCTGGAATACAGGCAGCAGGGCTGTTGGGCCCCAGTCGCAGATGCTGTTCCACTTACGCTGGATATCATCTGTATTCAGATCCTTAAGACTGGTGCAGGTTGCGTCAACAGAAACCACATTGCCGATCTTTCCGCCCTTGACCATGAGTATAAGGCGGCGATATGCCATAGAGTAAGCCGTTCTCAGAGCATCCATAAGTCTTACTCCATTTTCTTCGGCCAGCTTCTGAAGATTATCCCACTGTTCTCCGGACATTGCTATAGGAGCCTCGCAGAGAACGTGTTTTCCGGCACGAAGCGCCTTTTCTATCTGTTCATAGTGCTCCTTTGGAGTAGAATGAACATATACCGCATCGCACTTTGTCAGGAGCTCATCATAGTCTCTTGTAACAAACGGTATATTCATGACTTCCCTGCCGATATCCTCCGGAGAATCCGTGCAGATACCGCTGAGATTGATGCCGTTGACCATTTTCACCTGTGAAGCCACCTTCTCAAGGAAGCGTGAATTGCCCACAAGTCCAAGATCCAGAGCACGCTGTTTCTTTCTAAGGTCAGAGCTGGAGATGCCCTGTGTCCTGTCAAGATATACCACATTGCAGTATTCATTGAGGTAATCGAATATCCCCTTCCAGTCCGAACCGACTGTGAAGATATCGATGCCGTATTTTTTTATATCATCTATCTTCTGTCCCTCATACTCCTCAACGATGATCTCATCTGCCAGACCGGTGGATCTGACATTTTCGATACGCTGCATCAGAGACTGCTGGACATTTATCTTGCCTCTTGACTTATCGTAGTCATCAGATGTTACTCCGACGATAAGATAATCGCCAAGTGCCTTTGCACGTTCAAGCAAGCGGATATGGCCATAATGAAGCAGATCATAAGTGCCGTAAGTAATGACCTTTACCAAATGATCACACCCCATTTCAGAGCCAGAGCTTATCATGGGGAGCTAATGAAAGCTCATCCTTAACGTCGCCGAAGTACTGGTAGATCTTTGAAGCGGCAAATATATCATGAAGTGACATACCAACGTTGTAGGAAAGTATCCTCTCATCGTGGTTCTCACGGCCGACCTTCTCGCCTCTGAGGACTTCTGATGTCTCTGCGAAGTATTTGTATTCGTTGAAGTACTTGAAGCCCTTTACCTGACCGTAGTCATCGCCGTATACCTTATCGAACTCTGTATCGCAGTTCTGGAATCCTCTTAAATGTACAGGGATAACGAGAACGCCCTTCTTGAACCACTCTACCTCGCCGAGAAGCTCCTCGGTATAGGTAATACTGGAGATAACAACATCGCTGTTGACGATGAGCTCCTTGACTGTATCAACTATAACAAATTCAATATTGCTGAATCTGCTGTATCTTTCCTTTATGCGCTCTGCATGATCCTTGTATCTGAGGAGCTTTATCTTCATAGGCTTTGCTGAGAAGTGAGCTGTGAGCACCTCCATAGTTGCAACGCCTATATTTCCGAAGCCCATTATTCCTACCTCATAGAAATCAGGATTTGCAAATGTCTCCATAGCGTGAACTGTAACAGCACCTGTACGCATAGCAGTGATGAGGCTTGCGTCCATGAGAGCGAGAGGAGTACCGTCCTCATATCTGTAGAGCATGAGCTGGCTGTCAAGAGAAGGTATTCTTCCGAGATATCTGTCTACCACCTTCACGCCCATAACGTTTTCGGGAGGAAGGATGCTTGGCATTGTATTGAAGTATGAACTGCCGAAGTGAAGGCTTGTCTTTGCGGGCATAGTATAGAGATGCTTGTTCTTTAATACGGTATCTGCCCATTCAAACCAGAGATTCGGTTCGAGACCAAGGCCCTTTATCATATCATGAGTGATTATTTTCATACTTTTATCTCCTATTTAAGAATATTTCTCTTTACGAGATCATGAAGCGCATCTGAAAGCTTTTTATTGTCTTCAACAGTAAGACATCCGATATGTCCTACTCTGAATATCTTATCACGCATATCTCCTCCGTTTGGACATATCCACATATCATACTCATCCTTGATTATCATGAATATGTCATATGCAGAGCAGTTGCGTACAGCAAGAGGAGTAACTGCGTTTGAAAGCGACTCTGAACATATATCAAGAGGAAGATCAGCTATCCTCTCACGGAAATCAGCAGCAAGTGCTGCTATCTTCTTATGTTCAGCCTCAACTCCGCCGCTTTCCTTTATTTCCTTGAGTCTTGCGTTTATCTGTAAAAGCGTACCTACAGCAGGAGTGAATGGAGTCTGTCCTCTCTCAGCATTCTTGAGGGCGCTCTTCAGGTCAAAATACAATGAGCTTACCTTTCTGCTCTCTATTCTTGACACAGCACGCTCTGACATGACTATCAGGGATATACCGGGAGGGCAGGCAAGTGCCTTCTGGGAACCTGTTATCATTATATCAGCGCCGACCTGAGCCATATTGAACTGATCGGCAAGAAAAGCGCTTATTGCGTCAACTACAAGGAGAAGTCCTTCCTCACGGCAGAATCTTCCGATCATATCAGCGTCATAGAGTACGCCGGTGGAAGTTTCGTGGAGGTTTACAAGGAAGCCTGTAAAGCCCTGTCCTCTGTAGTTATCGAGCATATCCTGGGTAAGCTTCTTTCCATGCTCAAGCATGATAGCGGTATGAGGGATCTCGTGTATCTCACAGATCTCAACGAAGCGAGCTCCGAAGCTTCCTCCGTTAACGATGAGGAGCTTGTCCTCCTTACCGAACATATTGATTACTGATGCTTCCATTGAAGCGGTACCGGAACCTGTTATAAACACAGCTCTCGCATTTTCCTCTGCTCCGGCAAATTCCTTGATAAGCTTCTCATTCTCCAGCATTACTGCGGAAAATTCGGGTGTACGGAAATAAGGAACGTTTTCAGCTCCTATCATTCTGACCTTTTCGCTTGACTGTACAGGTCCCACCGTAAAATTGATCATTGACAAAACCTCTCCCAAAAAATTATTAGCATAGCCCGGCTGCTGACTACAGTATTATCGGGCTACACACAAACCCTTATATATTATAAATAGTAAGCATTATTCACCGGTACCGTATGCACCGAGATCAAATTCAAGATATTTGCTCCTGAGCTGCTTATCCTTCGGCGGTATCTTCATATAATCGCCGTAGTGCTTTCTCAGATAATGATCTGTATTTCCGGGAACGAGCAATTCTCTTCCCTCATAGTCAACTTTTCCGCCCTTGAGGAGCTTTTTTCTTTTCTCCAGTTCACCGAAGAAATGCTTTCCGTCAGAAGGCAGTGTAACGTAGACTGAGTCTTCCTTCTTACAGCAGGAATACCACCAATCTGTCCACTTTGCCCAGCGCTCAATGGAAGCAAAGCTGCAAAGCATACCGAAAGCTGACTTAACCTTGAATGATAATCCGCCTGAGAGCTTGCTGAATTCATCGTAGTGCATCCACAGTCTGCGGCAGGAAAGTGCGAAGCCGAAGAACATACACATACCGCCGTGGAGAGTCCTCAGCAGCTTGCTGTCATAGGTATTCTCGATAAGAAAAATATCTATCCTTACACCGCAGTCATCCAGATCCTTTTCAAGGACAGTGCGGTAGGTAGTATTCTTAAGGCGTACCTTCGGGATGAGACGTCCGTAATTCTCCTTATCCCTTGCGTCGGAAACTGTATACTTATCGCTGCGCTCCGCCCTCATGGCATCAGCCAGCTTAAGGTAATCCTTTCTGGTCATGGCGATATCGATATCGTCATCCCACGGGATAAAGCCCTTGTGGCGCAATGCACCTATAGCTGTGCCGCCGATGATATAGAGCCTGAGCCCATATTTCTGGCATATCTCATTGATATCATCAAGCATCATGAGCGATACACGCTGGATATCCCTGAGCTGCTGCTCTGTAAGTACCGGCGTATCGTCTGATGACGCACCCTTTGATACATCATGAAGTCTCATTGTTCACTTACTCCTCATACCAAACTTTATGCAGGAAATATTGCTGTGCCTCAGATCTTTTCAACAAATTCCTCAGCGTGGACATTTCTCTCGCTCTCCGGCGGAAGCTTCATATAATCGCCGTAGAGCTTTGAAAGGTACTCGTCATATTCCTTAGGGCCTACCAGCATCATATCCTCGAACTGGTACTTTGTATCCTTACCAAAGCATTTTTTGCTGAATATCTCTCTGAAAGCGTGAGTGCTTCCCATGAAGTTGAAGACGTAGTTTGAATCCTCAACAGGATACTTCTTCAGCAGCTTGTCTATTTTATCCAGCAGTTTCTTGCTGTTCCATGATTTTCCGAGATGTGTTATCATAAGGAACTTTATTATCATCCTGTCCATAAGCGGGCGTCCGGGACGCTTTACATTTACTTTATCGAAGCAGGACATATGGTACATGAGCCTTACAGTAAGGAGACGAGCCTTGTGGATAAGTGTCCTGATCTTTCCGTCAGGCATACCATCCAGTGGGAAAAGGTCGATCCAGAGTTCTTCCTGTCTCTCCTTTATGCTGCCCATTCTCTTTATATGATAGCGGGTATCCACTATTCTTGCATAGTAGTAATGGTGATAGGACTTGTCACGGTAAGTCCTTATCTTTAGGTAATCCGGCAGTTTGCTGCGGCAGGTCTTAA
Organism: Clostridiales bacterium Firm_05; assembly: GCA_001604035.1. Taxonomy (GTDB): domain Bacteria; phylum Bacillota; class Clostridia; order Oscillospirales; family Ruminococcaceae; genus Ruminococcus. Next base: position 18,429 of record LVAK01000070.1, on the reverse strand, counting down.
GGAACCTCTCATAGTCTTTTCTCTCGATTCCGATATCTACATCATCATCCCATGGGATGAATCCCTTGTGTCTTACTGCACCGAGCATTGTGCCGCCGAGGATATAATAGGAGATATTCTCCTCCTCAAACATCTCTATAAGCTTATGAAGCAGATCCATAACATGGACCTGTACGGGAGACAATGTTTTTTCTTCTGACATTTCCATTCACTCATACCTTTCAGTTTACTAAACTACCTAAGACTTCACCATAAAAAATATGCTTCACCATGCAACTGTTCAGCTGCGGCCACATGAACTTTCAAAACATAACAGACTGCTCCGAGACATTATCATATGCCTGCCAGACCGCCTGTCCGCACCGCTGAAAAAACGTATAAAGCATAATTCACGAATTTAATTGTAACACAATATTATTTATATGTCAAGCCAAATTTGCTCTGTAACTGCGATAAGAGGGACATACTGTCAAAAGTAACGGCGGCGTTTTTACTCAGGGTATATATCCTGTCGAATATAACTATAATATATATTGACATATTGTCATTATATACATTTTTCCCGCAAGTATTGCGTTATGAACATTTTCATGATATACTTATATTAAATATATATTCCACCGGCAACAACAACGAATAATAAATGAAAGGTGAGATAGTTATGACGAAAAAAGCGATCGCCCTTTTAGCCTCCTGTATCCTGAGCAGCAGCTCAGTTTCATTCCTGTGCGCCGGCAGTGCGTATTCTGTATCAGCTGATGCTATGAGCGGAAAATGCGGTCAGAATGCCCATTGGAGCTTTGACACCGAAACAGGCCTGCTCCTCATAGCAGGTTCAGGCGCTATGACCGACTACGATCATCCGTCAGCTTACAATTGCAAGCTGCTCTCTCCCTGGTACGCTCTCAGAGATGAGATAACCGCTGTCCGTATCCAGGACGGTATATCATCTATCGGCAGCTATTCATTTTTAGACTGCACAGCGCTAAGATCAGCAGAGCTGCCTGACTCTCTGTACAAAATCGATGAGTCATCATTCTATGGCTGTTCAGCCCTTGAAACAGTAAACATCCCTGTAAACACATATACAATAAATGGCAGAGCATTTGCAGATTGTTCCTCATTAAAGGAGATATCATTCCCCTCATCTCTGAATTACATCGGGCCGGCCGCCTTTTTTGATTGTTCATCGCTGAAAAATGTGACATTCAATGAAGGGATAACAGAGGTTGCTGATAACGCTTTCAGCAACTGCAGCGCACTCTCCTCAGTTACTCTCCCCCAGAGTCTTAAAGAAATAGCTGAAACCGCTTTTGGTCTGAAATGCCAGCTCATTGACGATTTGTACGACTACACAAAATATGAAAACTTTGAGATAACCGGATATGACAAGTCTGCTGCCCAGAAATACGCCAAGAGCTGGAGATTCAAATTCAATATCATCAGCACTCAGCCCGATATTCCGGATAGTGCAGAAGGTGTCCTCAGCTCATCGATGTCATGGACATTTGAAAAGAGCACAGGCACCCTTTCTATCAATGGCAGCGGCGATATGCCGGACTATTCATCCGGTGTCACTCCGCCATGGCAGGACTTCTCAGACGGGATAACCAATATAGTCATCAGTTCCGGAGTTACCGGCATCGGTCCTTACTCATTCAAAGGGCTGAATTATCTTCGCACTGTCACCCTGCCCGATACGCTCTCAGAGATCGGAAAGGCAGCATTTGCTGAATGTGATGTGCTGGAAGCAATAGTCATTCCCGGCTCTGTCCGCAGCATCGAAGATTCAGCTTTTTCCGGCTGTACTTCACTTAAAGAAATCACCTTCAGCGAAGGCCTGAATACTATAGGCAGCTATGCTTTCTGCGGATGCAGCAGTCTTGAAAGAGTTGAGCTTCAGGAAGGTTTATCCGCTATAGGCTATGAAGCCTTCACAAACTGTACAGCCCTGGATCATATCAGCATACCGGATACTGTCGGAACTATAGGCGAATATGCCTTCGGCTACACCTACTGTGACGGTACTTATCTGACATACAGCAATAAAACCGCAATTTACGGCAGCAGAGATTCCGCTGCTGAGCGCTACGCTTCGGATTACGGCATACAATTCGTCTGCACTGATCCGGAAGTAATAACCACAACCTTATGCACTTCAACTGCCGCTACAACAACAACAACGACTGTCACCACTGCCGATGATACCGCCGGAAGGCTTTGCAGCTGGGCTGTAAAGGACTACCAGGACAGAAAAGGCCTCACCGGTGTAACTGCAAAGGTGTTGTCAGCCTCAGCAGATAATTATGTTATAGCACTGTACAATAAGAACGGAAAGCTCCTGGAAGTTTACACCGTTGATCCGTCAACAGGAATAGGAACGGATTCCGCCGGATATACAGTAGATCTTCCCCAGACCGGAAACAATTCCCCTAAGGATATCCTTGTACTTGCCGCAGCACTTGCAGCAACGCTATCCGGACTTGCGGCAGTATGGCGCTCAAGAGTTCTCCGCCGTAAGGAAGATCAGCAGCAGTGACTTCTCTGCACTTCTGACACTTTTGTGACAATTTCATTACACAATTACGGGGACTTATCCTGAATGATATGTTATGATATATACAGACCAAGAGAAACGGTCAACAAAATTATCATTCAGGAGGTTTTCGCTATGAAAACAAATATTATCAAAACATTATGCATCACCGCTCTCGCAGCTGCACTCCCGGTAAATTCCCTTGCATCATCAGCAGCATACAGCGAGCCGGAAACAACAACTGCCGCAGTTTCTGTTTCCGAAGTAACAGGCATAGGCACTGAGGACGATCCCTTCACATTTATCACAACTTCCGCTGCCGATAATAACAGCTGCTGTGTTGTAACTTCCACATTTGAATTCTCCGATGACGAAGACGGACAGTTCACTTTCTCAGGCGATCTGGATCTTTCTGCTCTTACTGAAGAGGAGCAGGCTGAGCTGAACGATCTTTACGATCAGCTCTCAGCTATCTACATGACAGCGTTTCCAGATGACAGCACAGAGTATACAGACGAGGAATACAACGCCTTCTACGAGGCACATCAGGAGGAGCTTGACGATCTCAACGACAGGATATTTGAGCTTGAGGAAAAAGCCGGATTGTATTCTGACTTCTATTATGGCTTTGACGATATAGACTACGGCGATCTGACTGAGGATGAGATAGCCGAGCTCAACGGCCTTTACGACAAGCTCTGCGCTCTCTTCGATGAAGCCTTCCCGGACGGCGAAGAATGGTCGGACGAGGTCTATGATGCTATAGAAGCAGACAATCAGGAGCTTTTTGACAGAATTAACGAGCTGGAACAGAAGGCCGGCTGGATCACAGAATTTGAAGTAACCTCAGATATCGATATGGACTACGGCGATCTGACCGAGGATGAGATAGATGAGCTCAACGGCCTTTACGACAAGCTCTGCGCTCTCTTCGATGAAGCCTTTCCGGACGGCGAAGAATGGTCGGACGAGGTCTATGATGCTATAGAAGCAGACAATCAGGAGCTTTTTGACAGAATTAACGAGCTGGAGCAGAAAGCCGGCTGGATCACAGAATTTGAAGTAACCTCAGATATCGATATGGACTACGGCGATCTGACTGAGGATGAGATAGCCGAGCTCAACGCTCTCTTTGATAAGCTTGACGATATATACGCACAAGCTTTCCCTGAGGACAGAGAATATTCTGACGAAGAATATGACGCTTTCTATGCAGAGCACCAGGAAGAGCTGGACAAGATATATGAAAGAATGACCGAGCTGGAGCAGAAAGCTGGATGGTGCGAGGAATTCTCCTTCGATGACGAACTCCTTGAAAATGCACTGACAGAAGAGGAGTATGCTGAATATCAGCAGATCATCGACAGATTCTCAGAGATAGATGCACTGGTTCTCGACGGCAAGGAGGATCTCTCAGATGAAGAGATCGAGGCAGGATATGCTCAGTATCAGGATGAAATGGATCAGCTCATCCAGCGCCTTACACAGCTTTACGATCAGGCATACGGCAATGACAACATCGTATTCTGCGGCAGCTATGAAGTTGCCACAGACGACGATATCATCTGAAACAACGCTTTAGATCAAGTAAAATAACACACCAATAATGATATAATAAAATACAGCAGTGGGCCTGTCCGGAGTTTCCGGACAGGTATTCCGTGTTTGGAGGTACATATGGAAAAGCTGATATATGCAGCAGACGATGAACAGGATATACTTGACGTTATGCAGGAATTTCTGCAGAATGCCGGCTTTAAAGTACGGACATTCCCCACAGGAGACCAGCTGTATGAAGCCTTCCGGGAATCCCCCAGTGATCTTGTGGTGCTCGATATAATGATGCCCGGAACAGACGGCCTCACTATCTGCAAGCAGCTCAGAAGCATTTCCAATGTGCCGATAGTCATACTCACAGCAAAAGAAAGTGAGACAGACCATATGCGTGGCTTCATGCTTGGCGGAGATGATTACCTTATAAAGCCATTCTCACCTTCCCTTCTGGTGATACGCATAAAGGCTCTGCTGCGCCGTATGGAGATGATACAGACTCCATCTGCTCAGATAAGCACATTCGGCGACCTGATCTTTTCCGAGTCTGACCATACCGTTACCTGCGCCGGGAAACCGATGTCCCTGTCAATGACGGAGTTCTCCCTGCTTGGGTGTCTTATGAAGCATACCGGCGTTGCCGTGTCCCGTGACGAGCTGCTTGACAGGGTATGGGGCATCGAAGCGACCGACATCGAAACAAGAGTTACTGACGAAACGGTCCGCAGGATCAGGCAAAAGCTGAAGGCCTGCGGCAGCAAGGTGAAAATAGCAGCAGTATGGGGCTACGGATACAAACTGGAGGCAGAAAATGAATAAGCTTTGCTGGAAAATAGCTGTACTGGTAGGATGTGTCGTTCTTGTGCTGATGCTGATAGTGACAGTCACCTTCAACATCATAGTACGCAAAAGGATGAGACACAACGCCGAAGAAGCGCTTAACTACGCCTTTGTTGTAGATGTCTCAGATATCACTGACCTTCCCATGTACCAGCCGGAGGTGATCCTGCTTTTTGAGGATACTGAAGAAAATCTGCTGTACCCCAATTACACCCAGAAGGAAAAATCCATAATAAAATGGTGCAGCGATATCGAAACGGATACCATAAAGCAGGCTGATATAGGTGATAACAGCTACTATGTTCTGTTCAGGGACAGCGATGAGCTGTTCTCTGAGACCTATGTATTCGGCTTTGATGATTCTATCGATATAGACGATGAGGCTTTTAACGATACCGCCATTGAATCCGATACTTATACGTTTCAAGAAGGTGATCCTGATCTCATCGGTCAATACGACACCAGCGGCAGCTACAAGGGAATGATCGCCTATATCGATATAACCGGTGAAATTGGAATGATAAGGCGCATCAACATCGTCTTCCTTATCTCAGCCGTTATCATAGGAGCCCTTGGCAGCGCAGCCGGCTATTATACCGGAAAAAAACTGGAACAGAACCAGCTTGCACAGAAGCAGTTCTTCGAGAACACCTCTCACGAGCTGAAAACGCCCCTTACCTCCATTAGAGGCTATGCCGAGGGGATTGAGACCGGCGTCATCACCGACTACAAGCGCACCGGAAGAACTATTGCTGCTCAGACCGAAAAAATGAGCCGGCTGGTGGAAGAGATACTATGCATGGCTAAGATCGAAAGCGGCTCCGTTTCCCTTGAACGTGAGGATATCGAGCTTTCAGGCTTTATACAGGACTGCCTTATGCCATTTGAGGGAACTGTTCTCAGCCGTGGGCTGGAGGTCTCACTTGACCTTATGCCGACAACAGTCGCTGCTGATCCGGACAAGCTTGAGCACGCCATATCAAACCTGCTCACAAACGCCCTGAAATACGCACGTACAAAGATAAGCGTATCCTGCGGCAGCGGAGGCTTTTGCATTTCCAATGACTGCGAGCCCCTGTCGGATGATACTCTGTCGCATCTGTTCGAGCGGTTCTATACCGGCCGTGACGGAAATACCGGAATAGGCCTTTCACTGGCAAAGGATCTCATTGAGCTCCACGGCTGGCAGATAACCGCAAGGCGCACTGAAGACGGCGTTTGCTTTGATGTCCGCTGCTCAAAGACTGCAAGAAGAAAATAACTCTTCCGGCAGTGCTGCTGAAATAAAGAAGCTCCCAGTCAGCCTGAAAACGGCTGACCGGGCTTTTTGTAATAATAAAGGCGGATGCGAATATAATTTAGTAAACATTATCGCATAATGCAGAAGGAGATAATATTATGTACAATATCCGCAGAAGGATAATCAGCGGAGCAGTCCTGTCCGGATGTGCTCTGCTCACCATCTTTGCCTCATCCAGAATAACCGAAAAAGCCGGCAGGAATGCGCTGCCTGTGGCAATGACAGATATGAGCAGCGAAACGCCAACTATCATCCTGGACGCAGGACAAGGCGGCTCATACTAAACAAGTCTCCTCCCCTCACCCCCAATACCTCCGCCGAAAAAAATTTGACACTCTATACCAAGCGTGCTATAATGAGTGTACACCCCTCCATTATGCAATGAACACCGATAAAAACGGCTCTGAAAAAAATTTTTTTCAGAATAGTGTTACACTTTGGCAAGTTCAAGCAAGTATATTAAGTGTAAGTGTCATACGATGACCTGAATACACTATTAATTAATGGAGGTAAAAATTATGAAAAAGACTTTTAGAAGAACAGCAGCGATATTGCTCGCAATGTCAGTCATCGGCATGGGTATGCCGAACACAGGAGTTCTCGTCCCCGAGACCTCACGCACCATAACTGCACACGCAGAGAGCTCAAACGTAGAATACGACGAGGAAACAAAAACTCTCACCCTTAAAGCCGGGCAAGTTTATAGAAACGTAAGTGAATACAAAGACGCCCTGCACATAGTTGCAGAAGAAGGGGCGATACTCCCAAGGAGTTGCGGACGCTTATTTGCAAATATGAACGCTATAACTATCGATCTTTCAAAGGCTGATTCATCAAATGTGGAAAAAACTGATAGAATGTTCTCTCACTGCAGCGAGCTTAAGTCCGTTGATCTGAGTAATTTTGATACTTCAAACGTAACTGATATGAGCTTCATGTTCGATAATTGCTCATCGCTTGAATCTCTTGACCTGAGCAGTTTTGATACTTCAGAAGTTTTCAGAAGTTTTCAACATGGATGGTATGTTCTACGGTTGTCGGTCGCTGAAAAGAATCAACCTGAGTTCGTTCAACACTTCAAAACTAAATTCTGCAAATTGTATGTTCATGAATTGCGAATCTCTTGAGTCTCTTGACCTGAGCAGCTTTGATACATCAAACATTGTGTGGATGTATTATATGTTCTCTAACTGTTCATCGCTGACATCACTTGATCTGAGTAACTTTGATACTTCAAAATTAACTGAAATGGGTGCAATGTTTCACAACTGTTCATCACTTACTTCACTTGATTTAAGTAGCTTTGATACTTCAAAATTAACTGATATGGGTGGAATGTTTGAAGGCTGCTCATCGCTTACTTCTCTTGACCTGAGTAACTTTGACACTTCAAAAGCGACGAATATGGGTGGAATGTTTTATAACTGTTCATCACTTACTTCCCTTGATCTGAGTAACTTTGACACTTCAAACGTAATTAATATGTATGGAATGTTCGATGGCTGTTCATCACTTACTTCACTCAATCTGAGCAGCTTTGATACTTCAAACATAATTAATATGGTTGAAATGTTTCGTAACTGCTCATCACTTGCTTCACTCGATCTGAGCAGCTTTGATACCTCAAAAGTCGAAGATATGCACTCAATGTTTGAAGGCTGCTCTGCCATGACCTCGCTCAACATTGACAGCTTCACTTTTACAGAAGAACAGAATACCCGCAATATGTTCAAGGGCTGTCCAGAAGAGATAATTCCCGATATGTTCAAAGCCCGGTACAGATTTCTCGCCGGCGATGCTGACTGCGACGGCAATGTCAAAATGAATGACGCTGTTCTGGTAATGCAGTCTATCTCCAACCCGGACAAGTATTCTGCGGACGGTACTGCCGATACCAAAATAACCGAAACCGGAATGACCTACGCCAATGTTCATGACAGAGAGACCAGCACCCTTACTCCTATGGACGCCCTGCTGATACAGCAGTATCTGCTGGGACAGGTAAAGGAGCTATAAAGATATAACCCATAAATAATACCGAAAGAAGTGATAAAACTTGAAAGGCAGATCTTTTTTAGCCGGAATAGCAGCGGCTTTTGCCGCCTGGGGATTGCTTACCCTGGGGGACTGCTTTGACGAATATGTGCTAAATGAGGATTCGGCTGTCGGAGCCTTTATCTTCCTGACTATACCGATAGCGATGTTCATATTCTACATCCGGCACTATCGCAGATCAAGGCCGGAAATCAATAAGCTGATATCCTGGTTCGCAGGCTATTCGACACTGTTCCTTGCGGCATGGGCTTATGTCTGTTCAGGCAACGGTCACTTCTTTATCCCACAAAAAAGCAGAACTGACTGGTTAGACTTTAACGGCATAGAGTACCTGCTCTACGGATTCACCGCATACTTTGCTTTTCTGCTGCTTTGTGCTGTATTCCACCTGATAGTGTTCATCGTGAAAAAAGCAAAGAAACAATAACGTAATATCAAGATATTATCCTGATATTGAAGTTTACTTTAAGGAGGAGTATTATGGAAACTATCACTGAAAAGACCTTTTACAGCCAGCTCTCCGGCAGCGCTGCCGGAGCTGTCACTGCAACTCTAATTGGTACTGCAATAGTCGGCGGAAGTGCCTTTTTCTGCGGTTCACAGCTTGGCTGGACGAATCTGCTCTCGGTAATACTTCTTATCCTGACGATCCTGTGCGTTATGCTTCTGCTCTGGTTCATCATCAAAGCAGCAAGAGTGAAGAAGCATCCGGTCTTTCAGCGCTATGGCAATGCAGCTATCCTCGCTCTGAAGATCAATAACGGCATGAGGTCCCCCAGGTATTTTGCAAAGTCCCTCATGGGCAATGCGCCCTTTGCAACGCTTCTGACCGACGAATTCATCGTTTCCGGAGCTGAGCTTGTAAGCTACATGGAGCTAAAGGATCTCCGCAGTGTCAAAACCGGCGCTTTCGGTCGGTACCACAGGATAACAGTTGGTGATCCACTGCTTACAGCCACTTCCGTTGCAGCAAACAGGATCGGAGACAGATACCTTGAATCAAAGGGCGTAAACAGCCAGACAAAGTTTGATATGCTTATTATGAAAGATGATCAGGGCAAGGAGCATACCTACAGCGTTCAGCATAAAGATATGGAAAACGTGCTTAATACGCTCCGCCAGATAGCTCCGCACATCAGATTTGAACAATAAGCTCATTAAGAATACCGGCACTGCCAGTAAAGGCAATGCCGGTATCTTAGTTATATCATTATTTTACCATGATGTCTCTGAAAATTGCAAGGTCTGTCTCATCGTTTATTCCGTCATCATTAGCATCAAGGAGCTCGATCTGGAACAGAGAAAGATCACTGTTCTCAGGATCTGCATAGTATGCTTCAACTGTATCATAATCCTCTTCATCGAACTTTCCGTCGTAGTTCATATCGCCTCTTGGGAGAAGAACATCAATATATCTGTCAATGCTTGTATCATCGCCGCCAGCCTGGAATTTAGCTGCTACCTGATCGTCTGGAGTGATATTTTCAACAGCAACTACATTGCCCTTATCGTCCTTGACATAGATATTCTTGATAACGACCTTTGTATTGCCGCCCTTATTTGCATTATTAACATTCACTCTGAATGATCTGCCGTTTCCTCTGTTTCCACGTTCATCAGAGCAGAGCTCAGTGATATCGGAAAAAACAGGGCCGCTGTAAACTACAGTGCTCGTTGTTCCCTTTGCTCTTGGGGATTCTAATTTATGGGTTCCGCAGGAGTTATCCACAGATATATCATAGAAATTGTTTGTCATAAGTTCAACTTCTGTAACGAGCTTTATATCCTTCTTCTCAACATTGATAACAAATCTCGCATTGAAAGCAGGGATCCTTTCAATGTTATGTTCTACCTCCTTATCGTTCTCATGAGTTATAAAAGTTCCTGTAGGTGCAGGGCAGTTGACAAAGCTTTTTTTGTATACCGCATCATACATTACCCATATATATCCGTCGTTTGCATATCCGGTTCCCCATGAATTAACGACCTTGAAAGCGCCTCTCTCGCCCGGTTCAATATCACCGTCATCATTTATATCAAATCCGATACTGTCATCATATCCGACTATTGTAAATGAATGTCCCGAATCATCTCCATCTACCATCTCATTTGTATTCTGATATGTTACCCATTCTTCTTTTCCGTTAACTTTTACCTTAGTTTTAAAAGAATCAAAATTGAATTTAGAAGCAGATGTAACAACTATATTTCCGTTGTCGAGAGCAGTCTTGATATCCTGGAGAGCTTTTATATCATTCTCCTTTATCTCCTCATCAGTGAACTTTCTTGGAACAACTCCCGGGATCCTGTCGGTCATTGTTTTTGCCTGAATGATTTCAGGAGAGCCGCATCTCCACTTAAGAGCCTCAAAAAGTGCCTTTTCGTCTCTCGGAACAGCTCTATAGATCCTCTGGATACGCCAGTAACGACCGGCATCATTGCTTACCGGAACGTAATACTTCTTATCAGCAACCGAAAGATCATCGTATTCCTTCTGGGAGATATATTCGCCCTTGCGTCTGTACATATTGCCATACTTTTCAAACAGATCTTTTTCGGCTTCTGTCAGATCATTATATACGCTTTCGTATAAATAATAAGCTCCTACTACATCTCCATCCTTAAAACTGATACCTTTACCGCCGTCATAAGGAAGATCCTCCATTTTCACGGCGCCATAGTGCTTAAAAAGTCCGTATGCATCCTGTTCCGATGATCCATTAGCAACACCTCCATTGATCTGCGGATATGTATACGCCGGAGAGTATGTAAAGTTGAGGAGCTTCTTTGCATCCTCTCTTACCTTTTCCTGATCCGGATCATCCTTGTGTGCATTCAGATAATCATTGTACACTGCCTTCCTTGTCTCATATGTGAACTGATAATATGTGGTGGAGCTTGATGCACACGAACCGAGAGATCTCTGATTAAAGATCTCAGGGAAGAAATCCTTTGTAGCTTCATCAGTTGTGAGATCAACTTTTTTGTAAGAAACCTCATCAGCGTTAGCTGCCATAGCAGCGGGCATAACTGCCGCTGTAGAAGCTATCAGTGCAAGTGATGTAACGAGTGCTGAAAATCTGTGTTTCATAAAATTATCCTTTCAAAATATATTTTAGGAAAGCCGGAAGCAATGCTTTGGACCCAGGTACCAGTCTTTCCAAATAGCACGCTCGCAGCAATATTGTCCTATCGGACAGCATTTTTTCATAATCGGCCAAATGTATAATTATTTTATTACCCAAGCGGAAAATTCTATATACATTTACGCAATTCACTTTATATACATATTTAAATGTAAAAAAGCGGCGTGATAAGATTTTTTCTTATCACGCCACACCTGCTTCAGGTCATTTCATTTATGTTTTCGGAGTAAGGCTCGTCACCAGTCCAAGCAGGAATCTCTGTATCTGCAAAGCGTCCTGTGGAGTTATTCCGCTGGTGCTGTTGTCGTAAACATTTGCATTCACCCATCCCTGCTGTTTTATGTGAGTGCTGTCAGTTCCCTCGAGGCCGTAGCGGTCTGCATTTGAAAGAGCCTGCATTATGAGGACTGCATCATTCATCTTAACAACGCCGTCATCATCTGCATCTCCCCATACAGTAGCCTGCGGTGAAGGAGGTGCTGTTGTTGTAGTGGTAGTAGTTGTTGTGGTGGTTGTAGTCGTTGTTGTAGTTGTAACTATCGGAGCAGCTGATGCAACATAATTATCAATGATACCTGCCCAGAACTTACCGATCTTCTCATAACCGCCGGAATTCGGGTGGAGCTGGTCATTGCCGATATCGCTCATGCCGTTAAGGCAGCCGTGAACATCAGCAAACTGTACGTTCTTTCCGGAAGAAGCATATTCATCAGCCACCTTCTTGACAGTCTTGTTATAGTTTGCAACTCGCTGGGAGTTTCCGCCGTATGCGGTAAACTCAGGTATGGAGCCTATGAAGATCATACTGTCTGCGGGAAGATCCTTGAGGATATAATCCAGCAGTGAGTGAAGATCTGTCTCGCACTCGCTGAGATCACGGTTTGCAGTCATATCGTTTGTACCTATGATGAGGAGCACGATATCAGGTTTTGCACTTGCGATAGCGTTCTTGCTCTGGAGCTTTTCAAGGAGACCGTTTTCGCCCCAGCTCGGGATAGGATACTTCTGAACGATAGTATATCCGCTGTAGCCGGCGTTGTTGTCATCATACTGTACATTCTGTCCATTGTAATTGAAGGAAGCAGAATTCTGTCCCTCCGGACCCACCATATCGATCTGAGTATAGCCCTTTTCCTTAAGGAAATGATAGAGGAACTTTCTGTATCCGCCGGTATCGCCCATTCCGAAGGTAATTGAATCGCCGATAGGCATTATCTTTATAACGCCGTCCTTGCTGAGACTTCCGCTGCCGTGAGGCTGAGGATCAACATTTGAGCTTTCAACAGTTCCCTGACCGGTAACTACCTTTGACGGAACATTAGCCTTTGAGACCTGTACCTGATCCACATAGAAATCGCAGAGATCACCTGAGCCCTCAGGAGTCTCGAAGTAAAGGATAAGATCGCCGCTCTTATCAGGGATAGTAAACTCAACGTTCTCGATCTTTGTCCATTCGCCGCTCTTTGCCGAGCAGTCAGCAATATGATTGTAGGAAGCCCCATTGCCGTCACCCTGCTGGAGAGACATCTGGATAGTCACATCCGAGCCGCTCTTCTGGAGGACTGCCGCACTGAAGCTGTAGGTCTCACCGGGCACAAAAAGATCAGATGAGAGCGGTATTGCACAACCGTTCCACTCCTTCTCTCTGCCGGAAACATAGAGTGAGGAAGAGCCAGCGTAGTAGTTCTTCTTATCTGTGCTGACAGAAGCGCTTCCCCTGCCGGACCAGTCATCAGTGCCGTTTTCAAAGTCATTGACAAAATAGTTGTCATATGGATAAGGCTCTGATGGCTCAGGTTTAGTTGTTGTTATGATCGGTGTCGTAGTTGTAGTGGTGGTTCTGACAGGAGCAGCCTTGCCTGCCCAGAGGATAGAATCGTCGTTGATAACTGACATCATAGTGTCGATGACACCCTCTGAGGCTGAATACCATGAATTGCTGCTTCTGTTGAGATAGCCGTGAGATTCACCGCCGTTTCCGCCCTCAACGTTATTATCCCAGAGTATACATGGAATACCGGCTTTCTTAGCCTGTGTAATATAATCCTTTGCCCATGCCTTACGTGCGCTGAGATTGTCGAAGTTTGAAGCGCTGAACTCACCGATGACTACCGGGATATTCTTCTCGTCCTCAAGCTGTTTGAGGCCGCTGAAGAAGGAATTGATGGATTCGGTATAATTTTCACCCCAGCCGCTCTGTCCGGGATAGTTGTGGTTGGAATATGAATCCTCTGCCATTGTGAAATAGTATGGCAGATAAGCGTGTACAGAGTAAGCCACATTTCCGCAGTTTGACGGGAATGTTACTGCACGTATAGCCTTCATATCCGAAGAAGCACAATAGCCTGGCAGCATAAGGAGACGCTCCTTATTTGAAGACGAGCCCTGCTTGCGGACAGTCTCAACGAACTTTGCATTGAGCTTGTTGATATAGTTCCATGAGTAGCCGTTGTCGCCCTCACCGTTGCCCCACTGACTTACAGCGGCATTTCCTGTCTGACGGGGCTCGTTCATGCCCTCGAAAACGAGGTGCTGATCGTAGTCCTTGAACTCCTCTGACACCTGGCTCCAGATGTCAGTGATCTTTTTCTCTGCATTCTGGTAGGTCTGATCGTTGAACTGAGAAACATTTACCCAGTCCTCATGGTGTACATTTAGGATAACGTACATATCATCGTCGATACAGTAATCAACGACCTCCTTGACTCTCGCCATCCATGCACTGTCGATGTTGTTGCTTCCGTCCAGATGAGGATACCATGTGGTAGGTATTCTTACCGTATTAAAACCCTTCGCCTTAACTGTGTCTATCATCGCCTTAGTTGTCTTTGGGTTGCCCCAGCTAACCTCAGTGTTTACGCCTGAATAACCGGCACCTCCTGTTGCGTCAAGGCTGTTGCCTATATTCCAGCCTATCTTCATCTCACGGGTGATCTCAAAGGCGTTCATGCCGCTTGCTGCGTCAGCTTCCTTCACTTCCGTGATATACGTGAAATGCAGGCTCGTCAGCATACAGGCGGCAGCTGCGGCAATGCTTACCGTCCTTCTGATGAATGATCTCATTGTGAACATCCTCCTTTTTTAATTTAATAGTGCCTGCACACACTATTTCATTTTCATTTTATCACATTGCTCAAAACAAGTCAACAAAAACAAGCTATGTTGTACACGTTTGACGTGTAGAATAATCTTCTCTTCTTTTGGTGGTTTTAACCAATAAAAAAGGTGCTTTTTTGTAGCTTTAGGAGAATTGTATTGACGATCAATGAATATGATAATATTTATACGCTGCAGCTCTTACGCCTGCGTGATTGATTTGTCCGCACTTATATGGTATATTTTATATAAAGAAAAACGAAGCTCAGTAATGCCGCTGAAAAAATTTTCCGGGATTTTTTTATTTTTACTGCGACAACATCCTGATTTTTTTCGTATAAGTAACAAACGGAAATATTTCCTGCGAAAGGAGGAACAGCATGGATAACGGTTCAAGTAGCTACAGCCGTTTCCTGTCGGGAGATAAAGATGCTATCGATGAGATAATAAAAGAATACAAAGACGGTCTCGTTTATTACCTTTACAGTATAACCAGAGATATGCAGCTGGCCGAAGAGGCAGCTATCGATACATTCGTCAAGCTCTACGTTGACAAGCCCCGTTTCAAGGGCAGCGGCGCATTCAAGACCTGGATATACACGATAGGTCGAAACAAGGCTTATGATTCAGTACGGAAGCTCTCGAAGTTATCCTGTACTCCTCTCGAAGAAGCATATTACATTTCCGACGGGAATGATATAGAAAAGAAGGTCGACAAGGACGAGATGCGGGCCGACCTCCGCAGGATCGTCTCAAAGCTGAAACCCGAATACAGTCAGGCCATATGCCTGGTATTCTTTGAAAACTTCACCAACGACGAAGCTGCAAAGATAATGAACAAGTCCAATAAACAGGTAAGAGACCTGCTGTACAGGGCAAAGCAAATACTAAAAAAAGAACTGACAAAGGAGGGGGCGGTATATTATGGATTATAAAGAAATGGCTGCCATCGTCAAACAGCGTGGCGATCAGATAATAGCCGAAAAGCAGGCACGCAGTGTCCGTATAAAAAAGATAACTGCCGCAGCCGCCGGAGTCTGCACAGCAGCAGCTGCCGCCTTTGCACTGTGGAACGGTGGGGCACTCAGCAAAGCTTCCTCCAAGGACTTCGAGGAGCACAGCAACATCATCTCTTCAGAAGATATGGATAATATCGTTCCAAGCACAACTGTAACAAATAAAAACGCTGAACATACCGTTACGGTAACTACTGCCGCACCAGTTCACGGAAGCAGCAAAACATCCACCGTAAGTATTCCACAGGTATCAGCTATAAGCAACAGCAGCATTACTACCACTTCACAGTCCGGAGCAGAAAAAATTCCGGACACTGCGGTCTCGACTGCGGCATATGTTTCTTATCAGAAGCCGTCAGTCACAACCTCCGCAGTTAAGTCACATGATATAGAAAACTATAGACCTATAACCCAAGAGGAGGGAATAACTATGATAAAAAAATTCTTAGCAGCTTTAGCTGCGGCATCTACAATGACAAATACTGCTCCTGTAAGCACTTCGCCTATCGTCCGCTATGGAGAGGATAGGTATGCGGCCGCCGACAATATGGAGTATTTTGAAAAATTTGATTCCGGTGAACTCAGGACTGACCTGAACGGAGACGGAAATTTTGATATCCGTGATTGCTTTGCAGTTTTCTTATGTGATAATCAAAGCCGCAAAGAAGTCAATGATGACAACGGAAATTTTGCCAAATATTTTACAAGGGAAGAACGCATAAATATTATCGGCAGCGAGAATTTCGATGAAAACGGAGAGCTTATCGATCCGGATGAAATGATCATTCAGTATAATGATTGGACTTTTTTTAATTACTATTACAACAATAACGGAATAATACCATCAGACTACGATATAAACAACTTCTGTACCCTCGACGGCAGCATAGCATCTGATAGCTGGTATATGGCTTCATATTGCCGTCCCGGCACTCTTGGATTCGGCTACGCCGAAAAATATGACAAGGAAAACAATGTAAGTTTCGATTTCAATGAAGACGGTATCACAGATATAAAGGATTGCTTTGATTTCTGGATATTCTCAGATTATGCCGGCTCATGGGGCGGTATTGTTAAAGCATCATATGCTGCTGTTCTGGATAATTACGAAAATGTATATTATAGAAATCCAGGCTGGATGAAACTGCATTACTATGATGATCTTCTGGGCAAAGAACCTATCGACGGAGTATCAATACCTTTGAATGAGTATATCCACGAGATCCCACTTGATGAAACAACTATCAGAAACTGTGCCGAATACACTGTAGAACATCCATTTATTGATGCCTCCATAAGTCCGATCGGAACATATATGATAAGATACTTTATGAAAAACTATGATTTTTCAGAGGAATGGCTCGATCCTCAGTTCTGCTATGATTACTTCCATAACAGAGTGACCTCATTAGGCTTTACAGACGATTTCACAAATGAAATGATAGAGCATATGTCAGGTATCAACGGATACGGATATAGTTACCTTGGCGAAGCAAGAGTTCTCGCTATCGAAGCAGGTCTGGTCAATTACAATGATTATTGTGATATTCTCACCTGGCACAGCCCGAATCCAAATTATCTGAAATACACCTATGCTATGTACGAACAGGCAATTCAAAACGGAGAGATAGCTGAACCTGACATGGACGGCGACGGAGATCTTGACGAAATGGATCTTACTATTTTAGGTATCCTTTATAACCGTGAAAAAACATACAGACCTATTGACGACAGCTTCTCTAACTATATTGAAAGATGTTTCAGTAATATGGACTTCTTCGACTGGGAGCCAGATATAGAATTCCTTTCAAAGCACTTTGACTGCAACAACAACGGACTTTCATGCGACAGCTCAGATGCGCTCTTCGCAGGCATATACGTTTCAAAATACGGCACGATCGACCGATTCAACGATAATTACAATCACAGTCTCTTTGGTTTTGCTGAAGAACTTATGCACGCTATCCCTGAGGGAGCAGACGGCACTAAAACACCTGCACACGTATATACTCCTCTTCCAACAGAACGTACAGGTGACGCATCTGACGACGGTGTTCTCAAGATGAACGATGCTGTTCTCATAATGCAGACTATCTCCAACCCTGACAAATACAAGCTCAACTCAAGAGGTGAGTTCAACGCTGATATCTACAATACCGGCGATGGAATAACTCCTATGGACGCTCTTAAAGTACAGCGCACTCTTCTTGAGGACTGATCTGCAATAATAAGTTTTTAATATAACTGTATCACATTTAATAGCAGTATATGTTTTCCCGGGGAAGGACCTTTCTGAAGAAAGGTCCTTCCCTGCTCCCGTTTACAGCGTCTTTAAGCTTCTCCTCCGGGCAGACAGCATCGGCCGGTTCACAGCTTCCAGCGGATATGTACTTCACGCAGGCCGTTTTTGTCTGCCAAACCTATCTCGATGCAGTCGATGAACTCATCGGCGGCAGTACGATCAAGCTTGTTTAAGGGGATGTACTTTTCAATCACATCGCTCTTTCCAATGTGAGAAGCTTCACTGCGGCAGAGCTCAATCTGACGGACGGTATCTTCTATAAGTACAGACAGAGCCTGTTCCTCCTGACTGAGACTTTTACGGAACAGGAAATAGTCCTCATCAGAAAGCGTTCCGTCCAGCTTATCCTTATACATTCTAACAAGCCTATCCTTGGCATTGCTCTGCTTTGCCAGGAGGACTGACAGCTTCTTTTCCAGCTCCTTCAGCCGGTCACTTCGGATATCGCCTATGCGTATATTCTCAGGCCGGCAGTTTTTTTCAAGGATACAGTTCAGCTCGCTGAGGATACTCCGCTCCAGCATCAGTCCGCTTATGGAAGACTTGTTCGGGCAGTCCATAGCGCCGGTCTTATGGGAGGCGCATTG
>LVAK01000009.1 GCA_001604035.1 Clostridiales bacterium Firm_05 | reverse complement strand
CAGCGCACTATCGAAGCTATGGAAAGGTTCAGCGAACTGGTAAAGTCTATGTAAAATAAAAAAGCCGCACAAGATAAGCTGACTTATCTGAGCGGCTTTCATATTGCCCAAAACCGTTTCGGGACGCCGCCCTCGGCGTCCCGAAAAAATTCCTTAATAATTATAAAAGCCGCACAATATATATGTGCGGCTTTTATGTTATCTTTTTCTGAACAGCTCTCTGAGCACCATACCTGCTCCGGCAGCTGTCATACCAAACATGATCACGAATACGTATGCAGAAGTTGATCTCCAATAGATCCTTGTGGTGAGCAGAACGCTCAGCAGCACGATGAGTATACCTATTGCAAGAACGATCCAGCCGAATATCTTTCTGTCCATAAGGAACAGCATTGCGATACCTGCTATCATCGGAAGCATTACCATTCCGTTGGGAAGATTGAATGAACCTATGTGGAAGAAATATCCTCCGCCTCCCCATGTACTTGTAACCGTAAGGTTATTGAAGATCATGAAGAGTCCGCCTCCGAGGAGAAGAAGTCCGATGAAGAATTTCAGCAGATCTCCGCCCTCACTGCTGTCACTGCCATAGCTGCTGCCATGACTTGAATAGCTATTGTCCTTGGTTGCGCTTTTGAGCTCCTGATAGATCTTTTCAAGTTCCTTATCACCTGTTGTTTTTGCCAATATAGTTTACCCCCTATACCGTATACTCGCAGAGACCGTCATCCGGTCTTGCTGAGAATATTATACTGTATACCGCAGATTTTGTCAATAGGATACACCTAATTTTCATCTTCCGCATTATCATACAGCCCTATTATTCCGCCGGAGAGCCTTTCCATCATCTCCAGAACAGTCTTTATGCCCATATCGCAGTATTTGAAATAGGTGAAATATCCGCCGTATATCATATACGTCATCATCATCCTGCTCTCCTGGCTTATAGTATGCTCTGGATCAGTTTCGTGGATCACCTTCATAAGCTCATCCTCAAGTATCGTCACAAAGCTTGAACTGCGGCTGCCCTCGAAGAGTATCTTTATCAGCCTCTCATTGGAAACGAATGCGTCTCCGAGCTGATGTATAAAGCTGCGGATGTCCTTAAGGATAGCCTCAGGATGCTGTATGCTCCGAAGAGCTGACTGCACAGTCTCACGCTCAAGTGTCTCAGAAAGGTCATATATATCATGATAGTGCAGGTAGAAGGTGGCCTTGTTTATCTCAGCAAGGGCTGTCAGCTCCTTCACTGTGATCTTCTCCAGCGGTCTCCGTGAACGGAGCTGCAAAAATGCATTGATAATGCTTCTTCGTGTCTTTTCAATACGCATATCCATAGACAATCCTCCGTTATCCGACAATTTTATACAAGTGTCGTTTATTTGACTATTGTAGAAAAATGACTGTTGAAATTATGTCCGCACTGCAATATAATATAATTATAATAAGAAAATAGACTCGTGTCAATAATTACCTGAAGCTTATTTGTTCAGAAGGGGTGAATAATATGGACATTTATGGTTTTTACAAGGGCGAAGTCTTTGAGGCATACGAATATCTCGGAGCTCATCTTTCATCAGCAGGCACTACCTTCCGCACCTATGCTCCCAATGCTTCCAAAGTTGCTGTTGTGGGAGATTTCAACGGCTGGAAGGATCAGGATATGAGCTCTGTGGCAGACGGGAACTTTTACGAACTCACTATCCCCGAAGCAAAAGAGGGAATGAGGTATAAATACCGTATATACGACCGGAAAGGCAATTTTATCGACCACTGCGATCCCTACGGATTCGGTATGGAAGTCCGACCGGGAACCTGTTCTGTTATAAGAAGCATTGAAGAATTCCGCTTCACTGACAGCGAATGGATGTCACGCCGCACTGACTGCCGTGACAAGCCAATGAATATATACGAAGTACACCTTGGCTCATGGAAAAGGAAGCCCTCTGCAAACACCGGAAGCAATGACAGCTCTGCTCTGTCACCGGAGGAGATAATTGCAGGCGAAGGCTGGTACTCCTACTCTGAAATAGCTGAAAAACTGGCAGATTACGCAGCTTCATTCGGCTACAACTTCATAGAGCTCATGCCTCTTGGCGAGCATCCCTGCGATGAATCATGGGGCTACCAGAGCACTGGCTTCTTCTCCCCTACCTCCCGCTACGGGACTCCGGCACAGCTCATGGAATTTGTGGACATATGCCATAAGAAGGGCATTGGTGTGATAGTGGACTTCGTCCCGGTACACTTTGCCGTCGACCACTATGCTCTGACCGAATATGACGGAACACGCCTGTACGAATTCCCTGACGATGAAGCTGCCTACAATGAGTGGGGAAGCAGGAATTTCATGCACTCCAAGGGCGAGGTACGCTCATTCATACAGTCTGCCGCAAACTACTGGCTGAGCGTATATCATTTCGACGGCCTCCGCATGGACGCAATACGCAATATGATATACTGGAACGGTCAGGAATATCGTGGCGAGAACCGTACTGCTATAGATTTTCTGAAATCCATGAACTGTGGCCTCAAGGTAAGACATCCCTCAGCTATCATATCAGCAGAGGACTCTTCCGCTTATCCCAAGGTAACTGCTCCTGTATTTGACGGCGGACTGGGTTTCGACTACAAATGGGATCTTGGCTGGATGCATGATACTCTCGAATACTTCCAGAGCGCTCCCATGTACCGCACAAGAGATTACCACAAACTGACATTTTCCATGCTTTACTTCTATAACGAGAAGTTCATCCTCCCTCTCTCACACGATGAAGTCGTTCACGGAAAGGCCACTATATCCCAGAAGATGAACGGCCAGTATCCTGAAAAATTCCCACAGGCAAGGGCACTGTATATGTACATGATCGCTCATCCCGGAAAAAAGCTGAACTTCATGGGCAACGAGATTGCTCAGCTCCGTGAATGGGACGAAAAGCGTGAACAGGACTGGGATATGCTGAAATATCCCCTTCACGATTCATTCCGGGAGTACATCAAGGCGCTGAATCACATCTACCTTGAAAATACTGCCCTTCACTACGACTTTGATCCCACAAATTTCACATGGGAGGACTGTAATTCTGCTGACCGCTGTATCTATGCCATAAGACGCAAAAGCGCTGACGGAGACATTCTCACTGTCCTCAATTTCTCAGACTGGTACCAGTTCGACTATGCCGTACACGCCGGAGAAGAACTGGATATCACTCTCCTCATCGACTCAGACAATCAGCTCTACAGCGGCACTACTCCGGACGGCGCATCTGACTTCCATTATGACGGAAACAGCATTAAAATGAACATTCCACCATTCAGCGGAAGGATGTTCCTGCTGAAAAGACCAGCGAAAAAGCCGCAAAGTGAAAACGCTGTGAAATATTAATGACAGGGCAGTGTCGCTTTTCTAAATAATTGATTAGACTTCTCAATGCCGCTTGACAAAAACAAGGAGCTTGTGTATAATATGTATAAGAAAACGGAGAGGCACTGCTCCTGGACACGAAAGGAAAAATAAACATGAATACATTAAAGAAAAGACTTATTGCATTATCACTCCTCACCTGCGTTGCAATGACATCTGTTGTTGGATGCGGAAGCAAGGAAAGTTCAAGCTCAGAAAAGGGGTATTCTGCTGAATCCTCATCTTCCGATGAAGATCAGGAGACAACCGATAAACCTATCGACATAGAAGCAATAACAAATGAAAGCGGAAATCCGATAAAACTTCCTGTACAGAGCGGAGAAGCCGGAAGCGGCGGCGTTACAGCAGAAAACGGAATGAACCTCAGTGGTCTTGATCCGGAGGATGTAAATACATCTCCTGAACCTGAGATCGAAACTGTAACTGTTGTAAATGAGAACGGTGAGCCTGTTACTGAATCCGTTCCTGTTACAAACGCCAACGGTGAGGCTGTAACAGAGGCCGGCGGTCAGCCTGTTACTGAGTTCGTACCTGTTACTTCTGTTGTTGCCAAGGGAAACCAGACTTCTGACTACCAGAGCAATTCCGAGGGACGTTATGTTCTCTGGATGGATATTTCCAAGGATGAGAACTTCGTATTCAACGATCAGTTCATAAAGGTACAGTTCAAGATCAAGGACGATGCTCCGGACGGAAATTATCCGATCTCTATCGTTACTGACCTGTCATCCATAAAGGGCGTTTCAATCGATCCCGATAAGATCGTAAACGGTACTATCAAGGTCGGCGGTTCTACTCCGGCTGAAAAGGATTATTCAAATAATGGATTCGTAGTATACGGTGATACTATAGGCGCTAAGGCCGGCGATACAGTTGATTTCTATATCAACTGCAAGAACAATCCCGGACTTGCAGCTGTTCTCCTCTGGTTCTACTATGATTCCAACGCTTTGGAGTGCAAGAGCGTCAAGTCTGCCGGTGAGTTTGCAGAGATCGACGGTCACCCTGAGACTGGTAAATCCAGCAGCAACTAAATAAAAAAACATCAGAGCCCGAAAACAGTTCATTCTGCTTCGGGCTTCGTTTATTTTATATTAAGGAGGCAGGATATGGATATAAAAATGATCATCACAGATCTTGACGGAACTCTTCTTCGCTCTGACGGAAGCATATCTGGATATACCAAAAATGTGCTGGCTCGCTGCAAGGAACAAGGCATATACGTCGTTATTGCAACCGCTCGCTACTGGATAGGAGCTGAACGCTATATAGATGAGATACAGCCGGACTATGAGATCACCACAGACGGTACCCTCATCCATAGGCACGGTCAGGAGATATACAGCTGCGCTCTCGGCATAGAACAGACTGAACAGATAATACATGACATTTTTGCACTCGATCACAATTCTGAAATAACAGCAGCGTCTGGACGGACGGTATTCTGGAACAGCCGGCATATATCCGAATCCGAAAAACTGCACAAGGCAGTTTACTGCGATTACAGTACACCGCTCAACTGCCGTGCCAATAAAATAGTGGCCATGCTGCCGGATGATGAAAGCGCAGCGTTGATTGCCAAAAATAACCGCTGCCGTTTACAGAGCTATAGAGGCGAGAACTGGTACGGCTTTCTGCCAAAGGAAGCAGGCAAAGTCCTGGCGATCCGTGAACTTGTCAAAAGGCTTAATATCTCCCTTAGCCAGACAGCAGCATTCGGTGATGACAAAAATGATACAGATATGCTTAAAATATGCGGCAAAGGCATTGCTGTAGCCAATGCGATACCTGAATTAAAAAACATCGCCGATGAGATATCCTCCTCCAACGACAATGACGGCGTCGCAGAATGGATAGAGCGTTATTGCTTATAAAGGCTATCAAACTCTGCCCGGTTATAGGTTGAAGTTATATGTGAGTATAAGATATATGTTACTCTGCGACGGCTGTTTTTTTCTGAAAAGGCTTGACAAAAGTCAGGGTTTCTGCTACAATATAAGCATACCAATCATATAGGTAATATAGTAGATTAAAAAATCATAAAGGAGTAATTTATTATGAGTATTTATCAGAAGATCACAGACCTTATTGGCGGCACTCCTCTCCTCGAGCTGGTAAATATCGAGAAGGAATTTGAGCTTAATGCTAAGATAGTTGCAAAGCTGGAGTATTTCAACCCTGCCGGAAGCGTTAAGGACAGAATTGCTAAAGCAATGATCGACGATGCTGAGGATAAGGGTCTCCTTAAGGAAGGCAGTGTTATCATTGAGCCTACATCAGGTAATACAGGTATCGGTCTTGCTTCAGTTGCTGCTGCAAGAGGATACAGGCTCATCATCACAATGCCTGAGACCATGAGCGTTGAGCGCCGTAATCTTATGAAGGCATACGGTGCAGAACTCGTTCTTACAGAGGGCTCAAAGGGCATGAAGGGCGCTATCGAAAAGGCACAGGAGCTTGCAAAGGATATCCCCAACAGCTTTATCCCATCACAGTTCACTAACCCGGCAAACCCTGCTATCCACGAAAAGACAACAGGCGTTGAGATATGGGATGACACAAACGGCAATGTGGATATATTCGTTGCCGGTGTAGGTACAGGCGGTACAGTAAGCGGTACAGGCGCATACCTCAAATCCAAGAACGCTGATGTGAAGGTCGTTGCAGTTGAACCAAAGGGCTCACCTGTTCTTTCCGAAGGCACAGCCGGCCCTCACAAGATCCAGGGTATCGGTGCAGGATTTGTTCCGGATACACTCAATACCGATATCTATGACGAGGTAATAGCTGTTGAAAACGAGGATGCTTTCAATATTGGCAGAACTATTGCAAGAAAGGAAGGCGTACTTGTAGGTATATCCTCCGGTGCAGCTGTATGGGCAGCTATCCAGCTCGCAAAAAGACCTGAGAACAAGGGAAAGACTATAGTTGCACTTCTCCCGGATACAGGCGAGCGTTACCTTTCAACTCCTATGTTTGAATAATGCAAATATAATATAATAAAAGCCATAAGGAAGCCGCTGCTTCTTTATGGCTTTTTTATTTAAAATACAGCTTTTTTTATCATTGCCAGCTCTTCGAGAGATATGCAATTTCTGAATCCGCCGTTCTTCATTACTGACAGCATCTCATCTATCTCTGCCCAACACACCTCGGAAACTTCCTCTGAATTGAGAACGAGATCATCTGTTTCCACATTTTCACGGCAAAGATACACTGCACTCATCTCGTTATCCCTGATATCGCCGTCAGTAAAAAGGTTATGACGCAGTCCGATAAACTCCAGCTTTCCACGGGGAATATCGATACCGAGTTCTTCCTTCAGCTCTCTTACGGCGGCACTGCGGAACTCACCGCCCTGTGAAACGTGTCCGGCAGCCGATACATCATAGCAGTCAGGATTGATCCTCTTCTCCGCAGCCCGCTTCTGAAGAAGAACGTAGATCCCCATATCCTTTCGCTTTATCAGCCATATATGTACTGTAGGATGAAGATCACCATCTCTGTGAACCAGAGTTCTGGGCTTAACATGATGTGTCATCCTTGCCTTGTCATCTATAAGATTAAGGAATTCATCCGTAAATACCTCAGAAGTGATCTTCCGGTCGCTCTTCTCGCACTCTGCAAAAGTCTCAATAACCTCATCAACAGCAGGATTCTGAACATCCTCGTCTGATACATACAGCCTGTACTCCTCCGGCTCTTCCCTGCTGAGCAGATGACCGGCAAGGCTTTCCCTGTCAGTTATATTTCCGTCTTCAAGCTTTTTCGCAAGCTCCTTGTATATATTCTCACTATTGTCAAGCCTGTTGAGATAGATCTCCCTCATTACTTTCAGCTCCATTTTCTTTTCCGTTCCATGCCGGAAAACATATAATCATTCAGCGTTTGTAATTATATACCTATTAAATAGAAAAGTCAAGAGTTTTTTTCATATTTGATATTTTAGTGATTTTAAGACTTTTTTAAGGATTGGATTAAGTGTTTTTTCAGATGTTTCTGATATAATGGTATAAAACCAGGGAGTAACTCCCGATTTTGATCGGAGGCAGAACTTATGAAGGAGAATATTCTCGTTACCAGAGGGCTTTCAAAGAAGTACAGGAACTTCACTGCACTTGAAAGCGCTGATATCACCGTCCACAAGGGAGACATTTATGCCCTTATAGGAAGAAACGGCGCCGGAAAGACTACGCTTATGAAAGTTATCTCAGGACTTACTGAAAAGTCCGGAGGGGAATTCGAGCTCTTTTCCAAGAAAGGCAGCGATATCGAATCTGAAAAGAACAGAATAGGCTGTCTTATAGAGAATCCCTCTTTCTTTGAAAAGCTGACAGTATACAACAATCTTCGGTACTATGCTGTTCAGAAGGGCATAACCGATATGAAGCAGATCGACGAAGTTCTTGATATGGTCAAGCTGACTGACGCAAGAAACAAGAAATTCAAAAACCTCTCCCTCGGCATGAAGCAAAGACTGGGCATCGCCTTTGCGTTTATGGACAACCCTGACCTTGTTATACTTGACGAGCCTATAAACGGCCTTGATCCTATAGGAATAAGTGAGCTCAGGGATACATTCAGCCGCATGAATCGTGAAAAAGATATCACCTTCATAATATCAAGCCACATTCTCTCAGAGCTTTACCTTATCGCAAACCGCTTTCTTTTCATTGAAAAGGGAAAGGTCATAAAGGAGATAACCCGCAGCGAGCTTGACCGTGAATGTATGCGCTGTACGGTCATAAAGACCTCCAACAACAAAAAAGCCGCTGCAATGCTTGAGGAGATACTCAGCATAAACGATTACAAGGTTATAGACAACTCCGAGATAAGGATATATGACGACAGTATCCGCCCGGAGGTAATAAACTTCACTCTCGTCAAAAACGGCCTTGATATCTCCGCTTTATACGAATCCGGCATAACCCTTGAGGAATATTTCAAATCCCTTATAGGAGGCAGCGACAATGCTTAACATAATCAAGTCTGACCTGTTCCGTTTGTTCCGCAGCAAAGGCATCTATATCATTTTCTTTGTATTGCTGCTTATGGCAGTATTAAGCGCCATAGCTAAAGAACCCGGAAACATAGGCACTGTCAATATCAGCGCCATTGAGGAAATGGATGATATATCCAATTCAACAGAAAGTGAAGATGAAAACATAGCAGCGGCCTTAGGCCATCTGAACGAGCAGAAAACCGATGAGGAAAAACATATTCTCTCACTGGAATTTATAGGCACCAATATGAATCTGTACTACCTTATACTCTTTGTGGTGTC
Source organism: Clostridiales bacterium Firm_05 (assembly GCA_001604035.1). Taxonomy (GTDB): domain Bacteria; phylum Bacillota; class Clostridia; order Oscillospirales; family Ruminococcaceae; genus Ruminococcus. The sequence continues at coordinate 4,170 of LVAK01000009.1, read as the reverse complement.
GATAGTTCTGACAGCAGATTTTTCAAACAAAACTATAAAAAACACTCTCAGCTCTATTACAAGCAAAAGGACATACTTCTTCGGCAAGCTCATACTTATCGCATCAATAACCCTGCTCCTATTGTTTGCAAACACACTGGTCTTCTATATAGTCAACCTTATCATCAACAGTGAAGTATACCATTGTTCCCTCAGACGGATGCTGAAGGCAACTATACTTCAGATACCTATAATGCTCGGACTTACTTCCCTTCTGATGCTGATAGCCTTCTTTTTCAAGAACAGTGCTATATATAACGGCATCTCCATTGCAGGAATCGCTACATTACAATTTATTCTCCTGATAATATTTGCAACCAAGAAGGTGCATTTTCTTGATACGTTCATCAAGAAATACGAATTGCAGCAGGCTTTGTATCAGCTGGCAGTTGCGCCGGAGACTTTCCATACCGTTGTCTGCACTGTCATTGGAACAGCATTTACAATTATCTCGCTTGTTCTCAGCTACAGAGTGTTCCAGCATTCAGAGATCAAATAAAAACAAAGGGTGTGATAAAGAAAACTTTATCACACCCTTATTCATTCAGATCTTTTTATCATTCAGCAGATCAAGAAGCAGTATCCTTATGTAGGTGATATCATATCCGTCCACTATACCGTCGCCGTCTGCGTCACAGGAATGCTCAGGCTGGATATTTCCAAGCACAGTCTGTGAACAATATACCAGGTCAGCGATATCGAACTTGCCGTCGCCGTTAACATCTCCCTCTACAGGATCAGGCTCACCAGTTGTTGGCTCTGTCACAACAGGAGCTGTAGTTGTAGTCGTTGTTGAGGAAGTTGTAGTCGTGGCGGTAGTAGTTGAAGTAGTTGTGGTGGAAGTCGTTGATGTGGTTGTCGTTGTGGTAGGCTTTGATGTTGTAGTTGTAGTTGCTGTGGTAGTCTTTGATGTTGTGGTCGTGGTTGTTGTCGTGGTTGATGTAGTAGTTGTTGTTGTGACCTGCGGCTTATTCGGATCATAGTCCTCAGAAGAAAGCTCCGGATAGGTCAGTTGTGTATATCCGAACTGAGTTTCGGGGAAATGATCGGCGGACATGGTCTTTGAGCCCTTGAGCAGGTATTTATACATCACATCGACACCGTATTGTCCGTCACGGTCGTCCCATGTTACATCAACAGCGTACCACTTTCCGTCCTCCATTTTTACATAGTTCCACATATGAGCCTCGTTGTTCGCATCATCAAAGTTGCCGACTACAAGTACGCAGGGTATCCCTATCCTGTCACATATGAGCTTGAAGCCCTCGGCATAGCCCTCGCAGACTGCTCCCGGCTCCACAAGTGAACCTATCGGAGAGCTGAGGAATCTTGCATTTACATCGTAATATGTAAATTTAGATATAGTATCATGTATGCTTTTTATCTGTTCGTAGCGAGTCTCGCCCTTTACCTCAAAGCTGTCGATAGCATCCAGAAGCTGCTGCCTGTACTCCTCCACAGTGTCCATTGAATCGTACTCCGCATAATATGCAGGCTCGAAAATGATAGAATTTATGGTCATATCATACTTCCTTGTGCGCCGGTTCCAAGTGGGTATACTCTGTGTTCCGACACCCATATTTGCAATATCGAGCCAGAATATCTCAGGCATATCAAACAGCGCTGAATCAACTCCGGAACGGCAGGCTCCCATTACAGCATCTTCATAGAGCTGTCTGTCCTCATCGGACATAGTTTGTGCATTTGTGCTTGAAACAGAGATCTTTACCGGTTCAGGCAGCTTTACCGTGATACGATCCGTGGAAGGGACTACCAGACTTATCATAGCCTTGTACACTTCCAGATTGTTAGCATCAAGATAATTGCCGTAGATATGAGCGTCCTCACTGAAATTAGCGAGGAAATCTGTGCTGTCGAAGCTTATCATCCCTGTCACATAGTCCGTCTCCTGCAAGCCCTCTGCCGAAGTAACGGCCGGTGCCGAAGCTCCGAGTGCGAGGGCAGCTGATGTCATCACAGATAAAAATGTCGAGAATAATTTTTTCATAAAAATACCTCCTGAAAAACAATTATTCCCTAATCCCCTGATATATTTGTATTTATAATTTATATACCTAAGTTTATTATAGCAAAAGAGCTTTATTTTGTCAATATTTCAGCCTCTAATTCAGCAAAATAGCATAAATATTGTTCGCCCAATAAAGCGTTTTGACCATACAAAATCCCAAAAATCGCCTGTTCAAGCATAAAACACCAAAAAATCGGCATTTGTGACTTTAATATTTGTTATATTGTCACTTGAAAAAAAAACGGCGCTATGGTATACTTTTACTTGGCAAAAATTATCATTTTGAAAGGTGAGGTTCCTGAAATGAATTTATCAGAAATGTCAAGAGAGCAGCTCGTTAGCTTCAAGAATGAGACAGAAGCCCTCTATAACGATTTTAAGGCACAGGGTCTTTGTCTTAATATGTCAAGAGGAAACCCCTGCAAGGAGCAGCTCGATCTCAGCTTGGATATGCTCAACGTGTTCAGCGACGGCGGATTCATGAGTGAATGCGGTACAGACGTCCGCAACTACGGCGTGCTTGACGGTATCCCTGAGGCTAAGAAATTCTTCTCTGAAATGATAGGCGTTTCTGAAGATGAGATCATCATTTTCGGCAACTCAAGCCTTAACGCTATGTTCTTCTGCGTACAGCTCGCTTACAACAAGGGTGTTCTCGGCAGCAAGCCATGGGCACAGTATGACAAGGTGAAGTTCCTCTGTCCTGTTCCCGGCTACGACCGCCACTTCAAGGTAACAGAGTTCTTCGGCATTGAAATGATAAATATCCCTATGACTTCTACAGGTCCTGATATGGATATGATCGAGAAGCTGACAGCAGAAGACGATTCCATAAAGGGCATATGGTGCGTTCCGCAATATTCAAACCCGGACGGCATCTGCTACAGCGATGATACTGTCAAGCGTTTTGCAAATCTCAAGCCCGCTGCCAAGGATTTCAGGATCTTCTGGGACAACGCTTACTGTATACACCACCTCACTGATGATCCGAAGCCTATCCTCAACCTCCTTGCGGAAGCAAAGAAAGCCGGAAACGAGGATATCGTATACAAATTCGGCTCCACATCAAAGGTAACATTCCCCGGCGCTGGCGTTGCTGTAATGGGCGCAAGCAAGAACAATATCGAAGCCATTAAAAAGGCTCTCGGAATCAGCATAATCGGCTATGATAAAATGAATCAGCTCCGTCATGTGAAGTTCTTCGGCACATTTGCGAATATGTGCGAGCACATGAAGAAGCACAGAGATATTATCGCTCCTAAGTTCAGACTGGTCTGTGATAAGCTCGACCAGGAGATAGCTCCTCTCGGAATAGGTTCATGGACAGATCCTAAGGGCGGCTATTTCGTATCCTTCAACGCCATGAACGGCTGTGCAAAGCGCATCGTTCAGCTCTGTCAGGAAGCAGGCGTTACACTTACCGGCGCAGGTGCTACATTCCCTTACGGCAAGGATCCTGATGACAAGAACATCCGTCTTGCACCTACATATCCTCCGATAGAGGATCTCGCAAAGGCTATGGAGCTCTTCACTATCTGTGTAAAGCTCGCAAGCGCTGAAAAGCTTCTTTCCGAATAAAACACTGAGACCGTCAGCCTATAGTGCTAACGGTCTCTTTTTTATACCTGCGTAAGTGTTCCACGGTACGTCTTGCCGTCGATAGTAAGCGTTACTTCCTTGCGGATGACATTATTTTTCGGAAAGCCGTTCAGTCCCTCCGCCTTAATTATAGCAGGATAGTCTTTATAGCACTCGTCAAGGTCAACATTTCCGGTTATGCCTGTGAGCCTTCCGGTATTTGACTTCTGCCACATACCGTACTCGCCCTGATAGTCAGGCTTGCTGACGCCGAAATGTGCCACCCACACAGCGTATCGCTGCTTCACCTCATCTGTAACATAGTCCCTGAGATATGAGGCTGACATATACAATCCGGCAAAATAGCCTGCCCTTTCAAGCTCGTTAAGAAATGCTTTTATTATCGCACTCACCTTTGTTCTGCCAAGGTCAAGGGTTCGGCGTTCCTCCACATCAAAGTATATGGGATATTCAAACTGCTTGCCCTTCAGCACCTCCAGGCAGACTGCTGCCTCCTTTTTTGC
>LVAK01000069.1 GCA_001604035.1 Clostridiales bacterium Firm_05 | reverse complement strand
GAAGATGTTAAAGATGGAAAATTCTGTGTCCATATGTTTTCTCCTGATTCTTTGGCGTTCCGATCTTTCCGGACGCCTTATTTTTTGTGATCCAATTCTTTCTATACGCTTTTATTATAATAGTATCTTCCGAAAAGGTCAAGAGACTTTCAGTTTATTTAACCTGAATTTAACATTAGCCCTTTCAGTGATCGGAAAGCAGGGCGGATAATTCTCTGCTATTCATCCTCGATCCTGTGTTTTGGAGCCGCATATTTGCGGCATTACTGCTCACCTTTAAGTAAAAGCGGCTTCTTTGTCAGAAAAATGTCTTGCATTACATCTTGTTATGTGGTATAATATAATTTGTAGAATTTTTCATCGACAAGGAATATTGTAATATGAAAAAAATTATTGTAATTACCGGCCACTATGGCAGCGGAAAAACAAACCTCGCTGTGAATCTGGCCATAAATGCCGCTGCGGAGGGACGTTCTGTCGCCGTAGTGGATCTGGATATCGTAAATCCCTATTTCCGGACTACCGATTTCAGGGAGCTCTTTGCTGAAAAGGGCATAAAGCTCATTGCTCCGGATTTTGCGAATACAAATCTCGATATACCGTCTATACAGTTCGATGTGGAGCAGCTCGCCGCAAGTGAGGACTGCCTTATCATCGATGTAGGCGGAGACGATGCCGGTGCTGTGGCACTGGGAAGATATGCGGAATCACTGGAGAAATACGGCGATCAGCTTGAAATGCTCTACGTTATCAACCAGCGCCGCTACCTTACACATACTCCGGATGAGGTCATAACCCTTATGTATGAGATCGAGGCCGCTTCACATATGAAGCATACCGCTATCGTAAACAATACGAATCTGGGTGATGAGACTACCGCCGAGATCATCGAGGAGTCCCGAAGCTTTGCCGAGGAGACCTCAAAGAGGACCGGTCTCCCTGTGAAATATACAGTTTATCCCGGCGGATGTGCCGAGCTTACAGACAAGCCCGATGCTCTCGCAGCCGAGGTATTCGTCAAGAAGCCCTGGGAGAAGTGATCCCGGGAGATACCCAGCGCAATGCGTGATACGTAATGTGTGACCGTGGGGTTGACTATGATCCTGCATTATGTATTATGAATTCATATATCAATTATGTTGAAAGGAGCGAAAAGTGTATGGCAAAGATGACAGTCATTACAGAGCGCTGTAAGGGCTGCGGACTCTGCACCGCTGCCTGTCCCAAGCAGATCGTTGCTCTCCAGAAGGAGAAGCGTAACAAAAAGGGATATTTCTACGCTGAATGTACAGACCAGTCCGCTTGTATAGGATGTGCAATGTGTGCTATGATGTGCCCGGACTGCGCTATTACCGTTGAAAAATAATTATCGTTACTTGAAAGGAGCTGTTTAGCTTTGGAAAGAAATCTTATGAAGGGTAACGAAGCTCTGGCAGAGGCTGCTATCAGAGCAGGCTGTAAGTGCTTCTTCGGCTACCCCATCACTCCACAGACAGAGCTTGCCGCTTATATGGCAAAGCGTATGAATAAGGCAGGCGGTGTATTCCTTCAGGCTGAGTCTGAGATCGCTGCTATAAATATGGTTCTCGGCGCTGCTTCTACAGGCGTCAGAGCTATGACATCTTCATCTTCTCCCGGAGTTTCCCTGAAGAGCGAAGGCGTTTCATATATCGCCGGTTCAGACCTCCCCGCTGTTATCATCAACGTTGAAAGAGGCGGCCCCGGTCTCGGCGGCATCCAGCCTTCACAGGCTGACTACTGGCAGGCTACCAAGGCTCTCGGCCACGGTGACTTCCAGCTCCTCGTATATGCTCCTGCTTCTGTACAGGAAATGGTGGACTATGTTGTAAAGGCATTTGACCGTGCTGACAAGTACCGTATGCCTGCAATGATCCTCGCTGACGGTCTTCTCGGTCAGATGATGGAGCCTGTTACATTCCCTGAGATCAACCCTGACGCTTACGATAAGAGCGGATGGGCTGCAAACGGCCATAAGAATGCAAGAGAGCACCACATCATCAACTCACTTTACCTCCAGCCTGATGCTCTTGAAAAGTCTATCGTAGACCGTTTCAAGAAGTACGATATCATCAAGGAGACTGAGACTGAGGCTGAGCTCTACCTCACAGAGGACTGCGATGTTCTGGTATGTGCTTTCGGCGCTACAGCAAGAGTCGTAAAGTCTGCTGTTAATGATGCAAGAGCTCAGGGCATAAAGGCTGGTCTCTTCCGTCCAAAGACACTGTGGCCTTTCCCTGTAAAGGAGATCAACGAGGCTGCTAAGAACGCTAAGGCTCTCCTCAGCGTTGAGATGTCAATGGGTCAGATGATAGACGATATCAAGCTCGCTATCAACTGCTCAAAGCCCGTTCACTTCTTCGGAAGAACAGGCGGCGTTATCCCCACACCTGCTGAGGTGCTGGATGAGATAAAGAAGATCGGAGGTAACCTGTAATGGCTGTTGTTTTTGAAAGACCAAAGTCCCTGGTGGACATCCCTACACATTACTGCCCCGGATGTACTCACGGTATAGTTCATAGAATACTCTGTGAGGTGATCGACGAAATGGGCATCGAGGGCGATACTATCGGTGTATGTCCTGTTGGATGTTCTGTTATGGCTTACGATTACTTCAACTGCGATATGATCGAGGCTGCTCACGGACGTGCTCCGGCTGTTGCTACAGGCGTTAAGCGTACAAATCCTGATAAGTTCGTATTTACTTACCAGGGCGACGGCGACCTTGCTGCTATCGGTACTGCTGAGACTGTTCACGTTGCTACAAGAGGCGAGAATATCGTTGTTATCTTTATAAATAATACTATCTATGGTATGACAGGCGGCCAGATGGCTCCTACTACTCTGCCTAACCAGGTAACTCAGACCACTCCTTTCGGACGTGATCCTAAGCTTGCAGGCTTCCCTGTAAGAGTATGCGAGATGCTCTCCACACTCACAGGTACAGCTTTCGCTCAGCGTGTTGCCGTTGACAGCGTTCCTCATATCCGTGATGCAAAGAAGGCTATAAGAAAGGCTTTCGAGAACCAGAAGGCTGGCAGAGGCTTCTCTATCGTTGAGGTGCTCTCTACTTGTCCTACAAACTGGGGACTTGCTCCTCTTGACGCTATCAAGAGACTTCAGGATGAAATGATCCCTTACTATCCTCTCGGCGTATACAAGGATGTTACTGAGAGCGTTTTCGATAATGTTCAGGGAGGTAATGAGTAATGACTACTGAGATTCTTCTTGCCGGTTTCGGCGGACAGGGTATCCTCTTTGCCGGAAAGATCCTCGCTTACTGCGGACTTATGGACAACAAGGAGCTTTCATGGCTCCCTTCATACGGCCCTGAGATGCGTGGCGGTACCTGCAACTGCTCCGTTACTATTTCTGACGATCCGATAGGATCACCACTGGTACTTACTCCACACCTTCTTATCGCTATGAACCAGCCTTCATTCGATAAGTTCGTAAAGTGTGTACGTCCCGGCGGAAAGGTGTTCTTCGACAGCACTATGATCGAGCCTGAGTGCGACAGAACTGATATCGAGCTCTTCGGTATCCCTTCACAGCAGATGGCTGACGATAACAGCCTCAAGGGCGGTTCCAATATCATCCTCCTCGGAAAGCTCCTCAAGGAGACAGGCATCTGCTCTCTTGAGACTATGCAGAAGGCTATCGAGAAGGTCGTTCCTCCTAAGAAGGCTGCACTTATCCCTAATAACTTCAAGGCTATCGAGCTCGGTATGAATGCTTGATTTAAAAAGCCCTTCCATTCCGGAAGGGCTTTGTTTTGTCAAGACGCCGTAATTGATCATATAAGCACGGACTTACGATTTCCACCGCAAGTATTTGACGGTATAATGGTTGATTGACATATCACAGAAACAGTGATATAATAAACATATCATTTTTATATTAACATAAACAGGGTATGGGAGGATCATTTATGAAAAAAATTATTGCAGCACTGGCCGCTTTTGCTTCGGCTTGTACACTTATGACAGGCTGCGGAAAGGATGACAGCAGCTCATCCAAGGGCGCATCATCCAATCCGGACAGCTATGAGGACGCCCTCAGGGATATGTTTGAGGCATCAAATGATGAAGATCTTGAAAAAGTGGCAAAGTATATGTATCCGGATGAACTCTATGATTTTATGATAGAGCTGGGCTACGGAGAGGATTTTATCGAGCAGACCTCCGGTGACACAAAGAAGAAGGAGATCACCGAAATAATCGAAGAGGAAGAATTAGAAGAAGATGCTATAAAAGAATTTGAAACTATGCTCACCACCATGGATGATGTGATGAATGTATACAGAGAACATGGCCTCAGCAAAGAAAAGACCATGGATGATCTTGATGAGAAAGAAAAGGCTGAGATCCTAGAAAAAATTGGAGAGCTTCAGGATGGTGATGCCGATCATTCAAATTATAACGTGACAAAAGCCTATGATGTTACCGTAAAATATACTCAGGATGGCGAAGATGACGAGGACTGCTTCTATGCATTCTATGTTGAGGACGAAGGCTGGCTGTTCCAGCAGTCTATGAGAACATATGTCAAGAAATCCAAGAAGCAATCAGCTAATGCCACTGCAAGCAGTCTTTCCAAAGCAATAAATTCAGCACTGATCGATTTTGATATGGATGATATAGATATTTACGGAACTTATATCATCAGCTCAGATAGATCCAAAAACAAGGATGTTCCGTCAGATATTGATATCGATAAGCTTGATTCACAGATTAAAAAGTATTTTGAAGATATCGATGAAACAGACTATTTCTGCGTAGTATCCGATGGCAGTGCAGGCTATGTTGCCGTGGATTACAAGAGCAATATCGGTACTTATCCTGCCAATTCCATACTTGAGAAGAGCGGTGACGGAGAGCCTGATCTCTATGTCGACAGCAGAATAATGAAAACGGAAGAGGAAAATTATTCACTGGATGAGCTGTATGATGTTATCGTTGATTATATGAAATAAAATTAAGGGAGACGCAAGTCTCCCTTTTTTTTGATATTCCTGTATCAGTACGGCAGGCGGAACTGACCGACCTTCCAGGTGCCGTCGCTTTCGATGATAACTGAAAACTCTTCGGACTTGGTAACGGGGGTATCCGGTTCAAAATCAGAGCCGGTATAATTATTTTCAACGGTGAAGGTGATCTCATCGTCGTTTTTTGACTTTATACCTGTTATCCTTGAGTCAGTGTAGTAAAGGTCACGGCCTCTTGCGGCCTCCATAGCGTAGACACTGCCGTTCTCCTCGACATAGATATCAGAGAGCTGGTCGGGATATCTGCTGCTGAACACCTTGTTGTAGTCTGCACGCAGGTCATCCATCGACTTGATGCTGTCATTTTTTATGCGGTGGTACTGCCAGCCGAATTCGTTCTCCACATAGTCTGCCGGATCAAGCTCATATGGGCAGCCAACTGTATACTTCCACTCGGTACGGCAGGCGGACTCGAAAAGCGTCTGTGCGGCGGATATAAGTACAGTATCATCCTGTGCAGCGGAGTCTTCGCTGAAAACTACAGCACCGTCCTCATTAAGCTTGAATACCCCTCCGCCAAGAGGATCCGGCTGCACCGGCTTTTCCGGGTTTGCGGCAGTGGTAGTGGTAGTCTTTACGGAGACTGAGGTCGTAGTCTGTACGGCAGAAGTTGTTACAAATAGTGGATCCGGCTCACCTGTTATGGCTTCTGTTGTTATCTCGGCCGATGCGGAGGTAACCTCTCCGGTATCTTTGTCAGAGGCTTTTGATGTTTTCTTTCCGCAGCCGGCTGAAAGGCAGAGCATTACTGCGGCTGTAGCGGCTAATATCTTTTTCATATCATTTCTCCTGTTCTGGAATATCAAGTACAAAGTCTATAATACCGTCACTGACGTTTACTGCGGCGCATACGATACGGACGGTCTGGCCAAGTGAGTAGGTCACGCCGGTGTGCGTTTCTGTAAGAGAGACCGGCTCGGAGTATTCGTATTCTCCCTCTGGAAGAGTACGGATGTGTATCAGTCCCTCAACAGTGTTCGGAAGCTCGGCATAGAAGCCAAACTCGGTGACGCTGGATATTCTTGCTTCAAAGCTCTCACCGATGTGGGCTTTCATGTACTCGGCTTTATAGCAGTCCTCACACTCACGCTCGATAGTGACAGCTTTTATCTCTGCTGCCGATGAACGTTCGGCGGAGTTCACTGCAAATCCGGCGTATCTCTTTGCAAGCCACTGTGTATCATAGCCTGCCAGTATATCAGTGATTATGCGGTGTATTGCAAGATCGGGGTAGCGGCGTATGGGGGAGGTGAAGTGTGCATAGTCCTCCAGCACCAGTCCGAAATGTCCCAGCGGCTCGGGAGAATATTTTGCCTTTGCCATTGATCTTAGCACCATGAGGTTGATGGCTTCATATTTTTCAGTACCTCTTGCGCTTTCCAGTATCTTTGAGGCATGGTAGGGCTTGAATTCGGTGAAGTGCGGACATTCAAGACCGAATTTCGGCAGCAGCTCATGAAGTGCTTCCACCTTCGCCTCAGGAGGCGCTTCGTGGATACGGTACACGAATGGCACTTTCTTGTCTCTTGCAAATTTTGCTGCGGCTTCATTTGCAGTCAGCATGAACTCTTCGATGATACGCTCGGATTTTCCACGCTCCCTCGGAACGACATCGCAGCAAACTCCGTTTTCATCAATGATGAGCTTGCTCTCTGTAGTGTCAAGGTCGGGGGCGTTTCTGTGTTTGCGCTTTGCGATAAGGACATCTGCCAGCTCATCCATAACGGTTATCTTGTCAGTGACCTGAGCGTATTTCTCCTTTATTTCAGGGGAGGCGCTGCCGCTGAGGATGGAGTTTATCTCGCTGTAAACGCCCTTCACTCTTGAACGTATAACGCTCTTGCAGAATCGGTACGAAATGATACCGCCCTCGCTGTCAAGCTCCATGAATGCGGAAAGTGTGAGCCTGTCCTCATCGGGGTTCAGTGAGCAGATGCCGTTGGAGAGCTCCTTGGGCAGCATGGGTATCACCTTGTCGGCGTAGTATATGCTGGTGCCACGCTTCATTGCCTCTTTGTCGAGAGCGCTGTTGCCCTTGACATAGTGGGAGACATCAGCGATGTGTACTCCTAAGAGCCAGCCCTTTCCGGTCTTTTCAACGGATACTGCATCGTCGAGATCCTTGGACTCAGCTCCGTCAATGGTGAATATATCCATATCTCTCAGGTCTTCACGGTTGTTGAAGCAATACTCCTGAACACCGCCCTCTTCGATCTTTCTTGCCTCACGGAGAACTTCCTCCGGGAACTCTGTTTCTGCGCCGTGTATCGCAAGGATAGAAGCTGCACAGGCAGAGGCCTGTTCGGAGCTTCCGAAAACGGAGACTATCTTCACTTTATGCTCGGCATGGCGGCGGCCACGGTATACTATCTCCGCAAGCGCCTTGTCGCCGTCATTGAATTTTATGCTCTCACCTGTAACTATGGTGATATGATTCTTTGAAGCAGTATCCGGAACAAGGTACGGCGTTCCGTCGACTGACTCTATCCGGCCGGTAAGCTGTGAGCTTCCGAGCTCGATTATGTCCAGCACCTCTCCCTCAGGTTCGCCTGAACGGGAGGGGATATCTCCTACCAGCACCCTGTCGCCGGGCATTGCTCCCAGCATACATTTTCCGGGCACGAAGTATTCTGTTCCGCTGTCTGTCATTACAAAGCCGAAGGTGCGGCTGAGTCTTGATACTGTACCGGGCTGTACATTAAGACGTGAGCACAGACCTACCTTCATAGCCTTCTTCATAATGATCACGCCTTCTGTGCGGAGCTGATCGAAGGCTGTGATGAAATTTTCACGGCCCTGTTTTTTTGTCCTGCACTTTGATTCAAGCTCGCTCAGCGGCATGAGCTTTTTATCGTAAGTGTTCAGGAATGTTACAATCTTCTTTTTATAGCTTTCGGCGGTTATGCCGCCGGATTTTTTTGTTACGGCTTTCTTTTTTGCCATACTTCCTCCTTCGGGTATAAAAAAGCCCCATGACTTAGTCACAGGGCAGCTTTCTTACTTGGTAACGATAGGGATTATGTTTATCGCAAGGACTATAATGAACATCAGGATGCCAAGTGTTCTTGTGATCTTGTTGAGGATGGCTTCCTTTGTTCTGCCTTCGTTCTTTCCGTAGAATGAATCAGTGCTTGCACCGGTAAGTGCTGCTGACATACTATCCTGTGATTTCTGCTCCTGTGAAAGGCAAAGGATTATTACCAATACTGATACGATAAGGAGAACGATGCCTCCTACTATCTCTAAAGTGCTCATTGTTTTACTACCTCCGTATTATTCTCTGCGGCGAATTGCCTATTTATTTTCATTAACTATAGTATTATAACATAGTTTTTCCGACATTTCAAGTGTTTTGTAGAAAAAAGACAAGGAAAATTTTTCGTGTTAATTGTGGAAAACTCACAATCACCGGCACAGAAACAGCCGTTTCTATTGCCAATAACGGTTTAACATGATATAATTTATCTTGGTGATGATATGCTGATGATATCGATAATGGATATGGAGCGGAAATTACAGCACTCCCATGCTCATGCTATGCTGAGAGAGTGCCTGCGCCCATATGGTATAGATTATAATGAGGATACGCCTTTATCCCGGGGAAAAATGGGGAAGCCAAGCCTTGCGGACAGGCCGGATATACACTTCAACCTGTCCCATGCAAACGGTGTGACTGCCTGTATAGTCTCTGACAGAGAGTGCGGGATAGACTGCGAGGGGGTAAGGCCTTTCAGGCAGAACGTGATAAGGAAAGTGCTTTCGGACAGGGAAAAGCTTGTGTTTGAGGCTGCTCCGCCGGAGGAGAAGGATCTTCTTTTCTTCCGCTTCTGGACTCTTAAGGAAGCCTATGTCAAGGCTATAGGCACAGGTATCTCATTTCCTATGAATGAGGCGGAATTCTCGTTTGCGGACGCAGAGATAACCTGCTCGCAGCCGGGCTGCTCCTTCCGGCAGTACATCCTTGACGGCGGAAGATTTGTGGTGTCAGTATGCCAGCTTGACTAATAAGGATTATTGTGATATAATTTCTTTAACTTTTATGACTGATATAACAGTGGAGGAAAAGAATGAATAATATGAAAAGATTTGCAGCTGTTCTTGCAGTGGTACTGGGCATCTGTCCGCTCAGCTCCTGCGACGGTTCAGGCAGCAGCAAAAAATCTGACAGCAGCAGTAAGATAGCCGAGGAAGAAGAGGTGCAGCCCATAACCTCAAAGGATAAGAGCATTGCCATTGAGAATGACGATTCTGAGGATGAGGATGAAGCTTCCGCTGAAAAAGAGACTGAGGCTCCTGAAAAGGATAATAGCGAAGCAGGAAGCACAGAGGACGGCGAGCTGACACTGGGCGAGATCTCTGGTAATGTTTATACCAGCCGGTTCAACGGACTGAAAATAACTGCGCCGGAAGGATACGAGATAATCAACGGTGATGAGCTGGATGAATTTATGAACATGGGAGCTAAGGATATGAATCTGGAAAGTTCTATTGATGCTGCAAGCCTTGTTACTGTGAGTGACGTTGACGTTGTAAATACGACTACCGGAGCTAATATATCGATAATATATGAAGACCTTTCAAAAACTGTAGCCGATCCGGAGAGTTACAGCGCTGAGGATTACTTTGAACAGTCAAAGAAAGCTGCCGCAGCTATGGGGTTGGATATGGATATGGGCGAGGTGAGCAAGACTCAGATTGCCGGACAGGAGTACTATACCCGCAGCTTTACCTATAATGTGAATGATGATACGGTAGGTATGCAGACCATTATTCGCAAGATAGGCCACTATATGATGGTAATTACTTACTCGACTCCGATAAATGATACTGAGAGTTCCTTTGATGAATTTAAGGACTTTTTCTCAACTCTTGACTGACCTTAAGGAGGATCACTATGAAAAAAATAGCATTGATGACAGCACTTCTTCTCGCATTCAGCTCTCTTGCTGCCTGCGGAGATACAGACGGCGATGACAGCAGCTCAAAGAAGAGCAAAAAGAGCTCATCTGATACAACTCAGGGCTACGAGCTGAACGATGATGAGGATGAGACAGAAGAAGCTACTGAGGAGGCTACAGAGGAAGCTACTGATGAGCCCACAACTGAGGAAATGACTGATGAGCCAACTACAGCGGCTCCTGACGGCGGCGAGGATATCTCTTTCGTCAGAGGAAAGGTCGAAGGTACATCATATATCTCGGAATATGGAAATTTCCGATTCGATGCAGATGACAACTGGACGTTTGCCACTGATGAGGAGATACTCCAGATGATGGGCCTCGCAAGTAATTATTCGGAGACAAAGGAGGAACTGGAAAAGCTTATCGCAAACCAGACCGTTATCTATGACTCCCACGCTTTGCAGAAGGATGGTCAGAAGAATATCATCTTCATGTTCGAGAACGTCAGAAAAGAGGGCGCTGATCCGGATACTCTTACAGCAGAGAGCTTCCTCGAGATCCTTAAGCTCAACCTTAATTCTTCCCAGAACAGCGAATACAGCGGATTTACTGATATAAAAAGTTTCAATGTAGGCAGCGATGAGTATAAGTATTTCACAGTAAATACCCAAACTGCACTTAACAATAACATAAGTCAGACCTATGCCTGCAAGAGAGTGGATGATTATTACTTCGGTATTATCTATACATCCACTACAGATGATTTCGCTGAGTTCACCAGCAATTTCAGGACGGCGAAATAAATGAGCCGACACTTCCTCCGTGGCATGAGTCACGGTATCCCTATTGCACTCGGTTACCTTTCAGTATCTTTCGGCTTCGGTATAATGGCTGTAAGAGCAGGACTGACTCCTCTTGCGGCAACTATAATATCTGCCTCTAACCTTACATCGGCCGGACAGGCGGCAGGAGTTGATATAATCGCAGCTTCCGGTGCGCTTATTGAGATGATACTTGTCCAGCTGACTATCAATGTCAGATATTCCCTTATGGCTTTGTCCCTTTCTCAGAAGCTGGACAAGAGCTTTACTGCTCCTCACAGATTCGCTGCTTCATACGGCATAACCGATGAGATATTTGCGGTTTGCTCCGCTCAGGCTGAGCCGATCACGCCATATTATATGTACGGTATGATCCTGGTGGCCTTTGTTGGCTGGGTAAGCGGGACCGCCCTCGGTGCAGCTGCCGGTCAGCTGCTTCCGGCTGCTGTCAGCAGTGCGTTGGGTATTGTGCTCTACGGTATGTTCCTGGCAATAATAATCCCGCCTTCAAGAAAACAGAAAAGCGTGCTGATAGTAGTGCTTGCGGCAGCGGCTGTAAGTATACTTTTCAGATACGTGATAACAGCTGTAAGCGGTGGATTTGCAGTTATTATCAGCGCCGTCATCGCCTCAGTCATAGGCGCACTGCTTTTTCCGGTCAAGGATGAAGAGGAGGCGGAGACATGAGCGTTGCAGTATATATAATAGTAATGGCTCTTGTGACGTATCTCATAAGAATGATACCGTTTGCCTTTTTCAGAAAAAAGATAAAGTCCCGGTTCTTCCGCAGCTTCCTCTACTATATACCGTATGCTGTTCTCAGCGCAATGACTATCCCGGCGATATTCTATAGCACCGGAAGTCTTGTTACGGCAGTTGCAGGTACGGTGGCGGCAGTTATTCTGGCGTATTTCGGACTGCCGCTTATAGTGGTGGCACTGGCTGCGGCGGCAGCAGCTTTTGCAGCAGGTTTTTTCATTTGAATATCACTCAGTCGGACGGTCATTGCCGTCCTTTTTGTTTGCTGTGTACAAAAAATAATAATATTTTTGTCTATCTCTCCGAATCTTAGGAGAGATTTTTTTGTTATACAACGGTTGTCCGTTGTTTTGGCCGCTTATACACACCCCTTATGAACGGAGGTCGGTTCCGTTCGATACTGAAAGGAGGTCTTGACATTTGCAGGATAAAAACCAACTTGCTGCTATGAGAAATGCATTCTGCTGCTATTATGCAGTGCTGGGAAATGCAGCTGAGGCTGCCGTAAAAGCCGGATTTGACAGGAAGAACGCTCTTGCCGAAGCTGTGGAATGCCTCAGTTCTGCTGCCTGCCGGAAAAAGATCGCTAAGCTGAGAAGTGTGCTCAGCGATACGGATAATGTGACGGCAGGCCTTGAACGCCTTGCTTTCGGAAGCTGCTCTGACGCTGTATACCTGGTTTTCGCAGACGAGCTCCCTCCGCCGGAGATCATAAGCGGTCTTGATCTCTTTAATGTCTCCGAGATCAAAAGAGTGAAGGGCGGCGGCGTGGAGGTCAAGCTCTTTGACAGGCTCAAGGCTCTTGAAAAGCTGTTTGAGCTGGAGAACGCTTTTGCTGACAGGGACAAGGCTGCTGACCTTATATCTGCACTTGCGCCGCAGCCGGAGGAGGGGGATCTGTCTGAGGATTAAAAAGCTTTCCAAAAAACAGCGCCTTACTATGAACTGGTGGAACGATCCGGCGTACCGCAGCTATGACGCTATCATATGCGACGGCGCAGTGCGAAGCGGCAAGACTCTCTCAATGTCGCTGGGGTTTGTGTTCTGGGCTTCACTCTCGTTCAGCGGCTCTGCCTTTGCTTTGTGCGGCAAGACCATAACCTCTCTGCGAAGGAACGTTATCACTCCGCTGCTGCCTTTCCTTAAAGGTTACGGCTTCATATGCAGTGAAAAGGTGAGCCGGAATTATGTGGATATCACATTTCTCGGCAGAACTAACCGCTTTTACCTTTTCGGCGGCAAGGACGAAGGCTCCGCTGCTCTGATACAGGGCATGACGCTTTCCGGTGTATTCTTCGATGAGGCTGCGCTTATGCCACG
>LVAK01000068.1 GCA_001604035.1 Clostridiales bacterium Firm_05 | reverse complement strand
AAATAATCCCCCTCTATTTCAAGGGAAGCCTTTACTGCTTCGATACGCTCTTTATCGGTACACGGACTGAATCGCTCCATATCCACACCGCAGGGAACTACTCTCAGCTTTTCCTCATGCTCGGGGAAGTATTTCAGTATCTCAGACTTTGAGAATTCCGAATCCGTAACTATCATGTCCGCACGCTTCATAGAACTTTTCAGCCCCATGTTCAGCATGAGCTTAGTCCTGCCACGGACGGTCTCCGGGAAAGCTTTGTATACCATATCGTGAACTGTCACGACGGTCTTTCCCTTGACTCCCGGCGGAACGATATAATTGAAGAAGTGGGTGATATCTGAATCGCCGCCGAAAAACTGCGAATAGGGCACCGGCAGCATAGCAGACATTCCTCTGTAGAGCTTTTTCGGGAACTTAGAGGTATTGAGCCCGATATTGTCTCCGGCAAAAGGCTTTATCCTTTCAAGGGCAGTTCCGCTCTTATCGGTGAAGAAGCTGTATTCATAATCGTTTTCAGGGAACAGCCTTGCCATAGCTGTAGTCTGTCCTGCCTCGCACCAGCCTATTCCGGTTATCTTGTCCGCAATGAGCGGTATAGCGTCAAAGGTTATCTTCATCCTTCATCACCTTCCTGTTATTGCTGCTCGCACAGATCGGATGCCGGTCATTGAAAGATAACCTTTTGAAAAAGTGGTTCGGGGAAGAACCTTTCTTCCGAAAGGTTTTCCCCGAGTGACCGGCATATGCATTTTTTGTGACCAGCGCAGCTTTAACGCAGTTCGTCGATCTTCTTTTCGATCTTAGCTTCGAGTCCGGCGATATAGATATTGACATCATTGACGTCGAACCCCTTATGACCGAACTGAGCCTTGCTCATAGGCAGATTCTTCACTGTGTTCAGCTTATCAACTGCATCTGAATATGTTACATTCCCTTCCTCAAGAGATACCATAAGAGCATTGTAGGCATCAAGCTTGAGCAATACAGCAGTTTTCAGGTAGCCGCTTGGAGATTCTTTCAGGACAACCTGAGCATCTTCCTTTTTATTGTCGTTGATATACGGCATAAAACTGCTTCCGCCGCCATTATCGAAGTCTCTTCCGCCAGACATACTCTGCTTTCTCAGATACCACATTACAACAGCGATCAGCGCTATTATCAGCAGGAACACCAACATAAGATCATCCCTTTCGTTTATCAGCCAACGATCTCTTTAACCTTTATCTCCTTTTCAACACGGTCAAGGTCATTCTTTACCATACGCTCTACCAGCTCGGAGAATGAGATCTCTCTCTTCCAGCCGAGAGCCTTTTCAGCCTTCTCAGGATTGCCCAGGAGGATATCTACCTCTGCGGGACGGAAGAACTTCTTGTTTACCTTTACGATAGTCTTGCCTGTAGCCTTGTCGATACCGATCTCGTCAACGCCTTCGCCCTGCCACTGAACCTCGATGCCAACGTGCTTGAAAGCAGTCTCAACGAATTCACGTACAGTTCTTGTCTCGTTTGTAGCGATAACGTAGTCATCAGGCTTGTCCTGCTGGAGCATGAGCCACATAGCTCTTACATAGTCCTTGGAGTGGCCCCAGTCACGCTTGGAATCCATATTTCCGAGCTCTACATAGTCCTGAACGCCCAGCTTGATACGTGCAACAGCGTCAGTGATCTTTCTTGTAACGAACTCGATACCTCTTCTCTCGGACTCGTGGTTGAAGAGAATACCTGAGCAGGCAAACATATTGTAGCTCTCACGGTAGTTCTTTGTGATCCAGTGGCCGTAGAGCTTAGCAACGCCGTATGGGCTTCTTGGATAGAAAGGTGTTGTCTCGCACTGCGGGATAGCCTGTACAAGGCCGAACATCTCAGATGTGGAAGCCTGATAGAAGCGGCACTCCGGCTTTACGATACGGATAGCCTCAAGCATATTTGTAACACCGATAGCATCGATATCAGCAGTTCCGAGAGGAGTGTCCCAGCTTGTAGCAACGAATGACTGAGCAGCAAGGTTGTATACCTCGTCAGCCTGAGATATCTTCATTGCAGAGATAAGGGATACAGGATCTGTCATATCGGCATAGATAAGAGTTACCTTGTCCTTGAGGTGAGCGATGTTACCGTAGTCAACAGTAGCCTTTCTTCTCCATATACCGTATACATTGTAGCCCTTTTCAAGAAGCAGCTCTGCAAGATAAGAACCGTCCTGACCTGTGATACCTGTGATAAGTGCGTTTTTCATATTTATTTCTCCTTTATAATAAATGATCGTTGATGAAAAAGAATAATAGCGTCGGTCAAGCCGAGGGATCAAAAGAAGAGCGTCCGTCCGGAAACGCTGCGCTGTCCGGACTGCTTTTCAGGAGAGGCTTTGCCTCTCCTCACACACCTCTCTGCCAGAGGATCACAGACCCTCTGGACTCCCATTGCCTGCCGCCTTCGGCATTTTATTCCTTATTTTATACAAGCTCTGTTCTGCCCTGCTCCTTGAGCTGAGCGATAGCCTTTTTAACGTCCTGAGTGCTGTTCTTCGAGCATACAAGAAGTACGTCATCTGTATCCACGATAACGATGTCTCTTGTACCGATAGCTGCGATAAGACGCTTTCCGCCGCATACAGTTGTACGCTTGGAATCAACAGTTATAACGTCGCCGTCAATGTAGTTCTTATCGTCGTCAGTCTCGTTTATACGCTCAACAGCCAGCCAGCTTCCTACGTCATCCCAGCCGAAGCTGCCGGGGAGAGTGTAGATATCGTCTGCCTTTTCCATGATACCGAAGTCGATGGACTCGGAGGTGAAGGCTGTGAACTCCTTGACAAGAGTTTCCTCAAAGCTGTCTGTGCCGAAGCTCTCGCCGATACGGAGGGCTCCCTCGTATATATCGGGCATGAACTCCTTGAGATTAGCCATAACAGAGGATATCTTCCATACGAACATACCGCTGTTCCAGAGGTATTTTCCGGAGGCAAGGTACTGCTTTGCTGTAGGAAGATCCGGCTTTTCAACAAAGCGCTCGACCTTGTATGCATCACCGGATTCCTCTCCGAAATTGATGTAGCCGTAGCCTGTCTCGGGGTAGGTAGGAGTGATTCCGATAGTTACCAGATTCTTTCCGTTCTCTGCCACAGAAACAGCCTTTTTCAGTGTCTTTACGTAGATATTCTCATAGCCGATGAGGTGATCTGAAGGGAGCACCAGCATTATAGCGTCATCGTATTTTCTTCCGATAACTGCTGCTGCAAAGGCGATACAGGGAGCTGTATTCCTTGCACAGGGCTCTGCAAGGATATTTTCCTCCGGAACATCCGGGAGCTGATCCTTAACGAGTCCCTTATAAGCGGCATTGGTAACGATATAGATGTCCTCGGCTGCCACCAGCGGACTGAGTCTCTTGACCGTTTTCTGTATCATAGTCTCTCTGTCAGAAGTGAGCGAAAGGAACTGCTTCGGACAAGAATTGCGGCTCTTGGGCCAGAAGCGCTCGCCTCTTCCGCCTGCCATTATCACTGCGGTGATCTTCATTTGTTATTCTCCTCTTTTCCTGTGCTCTGATGTATGCCGAGCACACTTTCTTCCGTTTCCGCATTTGTCTTAGGCGGGAACAGCATTGTTTTTATAGTCATCAGTATTATCTGCAGATCAAGTCTTATCGAGAAGTTCTCGATATACATCAGATCCATTTTCAGCTTATCATATGGGGAGGTGTCATATACTCCCGTTACCTGTGCATAGCCGGTAAGTCCGGCTTTAACTTTAAGGCGGAACTCGAACTCCGGCATCTCCTTTTCATACTCCTGAGCCAGCTCAGGTCTTTCCGGTCTCGGGCCGACCACAGACATATCTCCCTTGAGTATGTTCAGCAGCTGAGGGAACTCATCGATACGGAATTTTCTCAGTATCTTTCCCACAGGAGTGATACGGTCGTCCTCTTCCGAAGCAAGTCTCGGTTTGCCGTCCTTTTCGGCGTTGACTATCATACTGCGGAACTTGTATACATAAAATTCCTTATCATCGATAGTAAGTCTCTTCTGCTTATAGAGCACAGGGCCGCCGTCATACAGCTTTATTGCCAGGGCTGATATCAGCATGAAGGGCGCTGCTGGTATAAGTGCTATCAGAGAGAATACTATATCAAATATCCTCTTGAGTATGCGCTGCTCAACGTCAAGTCCGTAATTGCGGCAGAGCAGCAGCGGTGTATCAAAGAGTCGGATATCGTCCGCACCTCTTATTATAATGTCTGATATTTTCGGAGCTATATAGGCTCTCTTGGAGCGCTCAAAGCAGAATTTCAGGTAGTCGTTGCGCTGTTCTGCCGGTATATCGCAGATAATGACTCCTTCGTACTTGAGTATAAGCTCCTTGATGGTCTCGCTGTCCTCGTTTATGCTGACGGATTCGCATATCATATACTTGTCCACACGCTGGCTCATCTTCATTACAAGAGCGGCTGCCTGATGACTGCCGTAGAGGATGATAAGCCTCCTCGGAGGGTAGATCATAAAGAAGAGCTTGGCTGTGAAGACTGTCCAGACAGCTATGAATCCGAAATCCACCAGTGTGAGCAGCAGCAAGGGAATGCCATCCATAAAATGACGGCCGATAAGGCTTATCAGGAAGTATGTCACGCCGTTGACGCAGGCCATTGATATGAGCTGCGAGAAAAGCATATCGGTCTTTTTAAGGTAACCCAGCTTGAAGCCGCCGTAGGCCTTGAAGAAGAGGACTATCAGCAAGCTGTATATGCCTATGAGAGTCCAGTTGCCTCGCCTGTAGTAGGGCAGGATAATGGCTTCGCTGTAGTATTTATACCAGACATACGCAAAAAAACCCGTAAGCACTGCCATCAGCACCATTGCAGCGCCGAAGGTTATCAATCTTTTATAACGGTCTCTTTTACTGTTCATAATGATCCTGCGGAAATGCCGCAGTGTCTCCTTTTAATATATTTTATCCGGAATTTCTCTATATAAGCGGTTCTGTCAAAGCAGTATCAAATTCATTATAACAAATAGCAGATATTATGTCAATAGAACCTGTTGTATTTTACAAAACTCCGTCCGTTTTTTCAGCATTTTGCACAATGCTGTTCTGTACTGTCGAACAAGATGATCTGCCTGTATACAGCAGTTTTGCCGCAGGATCTTATCCAAGGATATTGTTTATGCATACATAAGCGGAGCAATCCGGCAGAACGACGAAAAATGTCAGATTTTCACAGCAGTATCACAGGTTTTTATTCAAAATGCCGAAAATGTATAAATCCCTTGACAAAGCTCAATAATAGTGATAAATTATATTTAGCACTCAAAGACATAGAGTGCTAAACAATAACGAAAGGGCGTGTGATCGTGGACGACAGAAAGCTGAAAATACTCGCTGCAATTGTTGACGAATATGTCAGGACAGGCGAACCCGTCGGCTCGAAAGCGATCTCAAAGCTTGAACATATCAATGTTTCAGCCGCTACTATAAGAAATGATATGGCGGCTCTGGAACAGATGGGCTACCTCGAACAGCCCCATACCTCCGCCGGTAGAGTTCCTACATTCATGGGCTACAGGCTCTATATCGACGAGCTGATGACGCCGCCGGAGCTCTCTGATGAGGAAAAGCAAAGGCTGGACGAAATGCTCGGTACCGAGGATACGCCGGAGGAACTGCTGATACAGAATGCAGCAGCAGCACTTACAGAGCTTACCCACTGTGCCGCAGTGGTCACAAATCCGGCACCGAGATTCTCGGTGATATCAAAGGTAGAGGTCATCCCCACCGGCAAGAGACTATACGTCATCCTGCTGATAACCTCCAGCGGAAGCATAAAGAACAAGGCCTGCCGCCTCGAATTCGACCTCAGCCATGAACAGCTTGAATTCTTTACACATTATATAGAAGAAAACCTCAACGGTATCTCCGTAGAGGATCTTTCCGAGGAAATGTTCGATAAAATGGTAGCCGCAGTCAGCGCCTACATGATCTCCCTTTCGCCTCTTGTTAAGGGTATATCAGAGCTTTCAGAGGATCTGCGCCAGCAGGAGCTCACAGTCAAGGGCGGCGAAAAGCTTCTCTCCTGCGATGAGCTGGATAAAATGGAGGTCGTAAGATTCATCGAGCATAAGGACGGGCTAAGTAATCTGCTGGAAGACGCTTTCAGCGGGATACAAGTCAAGTTCGGTTCGGAAAACAACAGCTTTGCAATAGGCAATTCAAGCCTTATAGTCTCCAAGTACCGCAAGGGCGGCAAGGAGGCAGGCTCTCTCGGAGTAATAGGCCCCATGAGAGTCGATTACAAAAAGATCATCCCTTATGTTGACTACCTGACACAGAAGATATCTTACCTCATGTCAGGAGACAGCGATGACATAATTAACGGCGGTGCCGCTGACACCAGCGGAAAGCCGTAGGAAAGGAGAATGTGAAATGGATATCAGCGACAAGATAAATGATCCTGCTGAAGAGCTGGAAAATGAAACAGCTGAAGCTGCCGAGGATGTTTCCGAAGACATCGAAACTCCGGATGCAGACGAGGACGATGCAGTCAGCGAATATAACGATACCGCTTCACAGTATGCTGAACTGGAGGAAGCCCTCCATGAGGCAAACGATAAGTACATCAGACTGTTCGCTGAATACGATAACTTCAGAAAAAGAACAGCTAAGGAGAAGACCGGTATCTATCAGGACGCTTCTGTTCAGTGTATAGATAAGCTGCTGCCTGTAATAGACAGCTTTGAGCGTTCCCTTGAAGCAGACTGCTCAGATGAGAACTTCAAGAACGGTATGCAGATGATATGGACTCAGATGCAGGATTTCCTCAGCAAGATGAATGTAAAGGAAGTAGAGGCTCTCGGAGCTGAGTTTGATCCTAACATCCACAATGCCATCCAGCAGCTCGACGGTACAGACTACGCCAGCAATCACGTATGTCAGGTGTTCCAGAAGGGCTACATGGTAGGCGATAAGCTGGTAAGACCGGCTATGGTGGCAGTTGCAGTTTAGTGCAGAGCACTGAACAATGGAGAATTAAGAATTGAAAATTGAGAATTGTTAATATCCGTCAGGCTACAAATCAATTCTCGATACTGCATTCTCAATTCTCAATTATTTGAGTAAACACGTAATTCTTTTGTAAAGGTATAATTTAGGAGGAATATATTATGGGAAAAATTATTGGTATCGATCTTGGTACAACTAACTCTTGTGTAGCCGTTATGGAAGGCGGCAACGCTGT
Source organism: Clostridiales bacterium Firm_05 (assembly GCA_001604035.1). Taxonomy (GTDB): domain Bacteria; phylum Bacillota; class Clostridia; order Oscillospirales; family Ruminococcaceae; genus Ruminococcus. Next base: position 5,709 of record LVAK01000068.1, on the reverse strand, counting down.
TGTAATCCCTAACAATGAGGGTGCAAGAACAACTCCTTCAGTCGTTGCTTTCACAAACAACGGCGAGCGTCTCGTAGGCCAGGTTGCCAAGAGACAGGCTATCACAAACCACGACAGAACAGTTTCTTCTATCAAGAGACACATGGGTTCTGATTATAAAGTATCTATCGACGGCAAGAACTATACTCCTCAGGAGATCTCATCCATGATACTCCAGAAGCTCAAGGCTGACGCTGAGGCTTATCTGGGCGAGACTGTTACAGAGGCTGTTATCACAGTTCCTGCTTACTTCACAGACTCACAGAGACAGGCTACTAAGGATGCAGGTCAGATCGCAGGCCTTACTGTAAGACGTATCATCAACGAGCCTACTGCCGCTGCTCTCTCCTACGGTATCGACAAGGAAGAGGAGCAGACAGTTATGGTATACGACCTTGGCGGCGGTACCTTCGATGTATCTATCATCGAAATGGGCGAGGACGTTCAGCAGGTACTTGCTACAGCAGGTAACAACCGTCTCGGCGGTGACGATTTCGATCAGCGCATCATCAACTGGATCGTTGACGAGTTCAAGAAGACAGAGGGCATTGACCTCTCAGCAGATAAGATGGCTGCTCAGAGACTCAAGGACGCTGCTGAAAAGGCTAAGATCGAGCTCTCATCCACAACTACTTCAAATATAAACATCCCGTTCATAACAGTTGACGCTACAGGTACTCCTAAGCACCTCGACCTCACTCTCACACAGGCTAAGTTCAATGAGCTCACAGCCGACCTCGTTGAGGCTACAATGGGACCTGTAAGACAGGCACTCGAAGATTCCGGCCTCAGCATCGGCGAGATCAACAAGGTCCTCATGGTGGGCGGTTCTTCAAGAATCCCTGCTGTTCAGGACGCTGTAAAGAAGCTCATCGGCAAGGATCCATTCAAGGGCATCAACCCTGATGAGTGCGTAGCTCTCGGTGCTGCATACCAGGGCGGCGTTCTCGGCGGCGATGTAAAGAACGGTCTCCTCCTCCTCGATGTAACTCCGCTTTCACTCGGTATTGAGACAGCCGGCGGCGTATGCACAAGAATGATCGAGAGAAATACAACTATACCTACAAAGAAGTCTCAGGTATTCTCAACTTACGCAGACAATCAGCCTGCCGTTGATATCAACGTACTCCAGGGTGAGCGTGAGTTCGCAAGAGACAACAAGCAGCTCGGTACATTCCGTCTCGACGGTATCGCTCCTGCACCAAGAGGAATCCCACAGATCGAAGTTACTTTCGATATCGACCAGAACGGTATCGTTCATGTTTCCGCTAAGGATCTCGGCACAGGCAAGGAGCAGAACATCACTATCACTTCTTCTACAAATATGTCCAAGGACGATATCGACAAGGCTGTCAAGGAAGCTGAGCAGTATGCTGCTGAGGATAAGAAGCGCCGTGAAGCTGTTGACAACAAGAACGAGGCTGAGAACCTTGTATTCCAGTGCGAGAAGGCTCTTGCAGACTTCGGCGATAAGGTATCTGCTGATGAGAAGTCAAATATCGAGGCTAAGTGTACAGCACTCAAGTCCGCTGTTGCAGCAGACAATGCCGACGAGATCAAGACTCTCAAGGAAGACCTCCAGAAGGCATTCTACGATCTCTCCGCAAAGATCTACCAGCAGGCTAATCCAAACGGCGGCGCAGGCGGCATAGATCCTTCACAGTTCGCTAACATGGGCGGAGCTGCTGATGCAGGCGCTCAGGGCGGAAACGATGACGGAGTAGTTGACGCAGACTTTACAGAAGTCTGATATCTATGGGAAAAGATTTTAAAAAGAAGATCCTGACCATAGCTCTGATAATCGGATTCGGCTTGCTGATATGGTACGGACTCAAATGGTTCGGCGGCGTTGCAGATGACAATGCCGGAAAAACCTATGACGGCGTAAGCAAATACGAGGATCAGGTTCAAAATTAATGATACTTTTAGGGCGAAATTCGTTTCGCCCTAATGGCATATTAGTAAGCAGAAATCAGAAAGTAGAAAGTAGTGCTCATCTCAGGCGGCACTTACTGCTGACTACTCTCTACTTTCTACTCACTACTCACTAATAAGGAGAATAGATATGGCTGAAAAAAGAGATTATTATGAAGTTCTTGGCTTGCAGAAGGGTGCTACCGAGGATGAGATAAAAAAGGCTTTCCGTAAAAAGGCAAGGGAGAATCACCCTGACCTTCATCCGGATGATCCTTCATATGTAGAAAAATTCCAGGAGATAAATGAGGCGAACGAAGTCCTCTCAGATCCTGAAAAGCGTGCAAGATACGATCAGTTCGGTCATGCAGGTGTTGATCCAAGCTACGGCGGAGAAGGCGGCATGGGCGGCTTCGGCGGATTCGATATGGACGATATCCTCGGAAGCATATTCGGCGGCTTCGGCTTCGGCGGCGGCGCTACAAGAGGCAATTCCGCTAATGCTCCGAGAAGAGGCGCTGACCTTCAGGAAACTGCTACCATCAACTTCATGGATGCCTGCACAGGCAAGAAGCAGGAACTGAAGATAAATCGTATGTGCGTATGCGAGGCCTGCAAGGGCACAGGTGCAAATGAAGGCACCTCTGCTGAAATATGTCCCGATTGTCAGGGAAGAGGTACCGTCAAGACCACTCAGCGTACTCCGTTCGGCGCTATATCCTCTACAAAGCCATGTCCGCACTGTAACGGAAAGGGTAAGATCATCACAAATCCATGCCCGAAATGCCGTGGCGTAGGAAGACTTCGTATGCAGAAGACCGTATCCGTTGATATCCCGGCAGGTATTGACGACGGACAGACTATCCGTCTCAGCGGCCAGGGCGACTGCGGAGTAAACGGCGGACCTTCCGGCGATCTCCTCATCAGCATAATCGTAAAGTCCCATCCGCTGTTCAAGCGTGACGGCTATGACATACACTGCGATATCCCTGTTACTTATATGGAAGCCGTTCTCGGCGCAGAGATCACTGTCCCGACTATAGACGGCGATGTTAAATACAACATAAGCGAAGGTACTCAGACCGGTACAGTATTCCGTCTCAAGGGCAAGGGCGTCAAGAAGCTCCACCGCACTGAGCGTGGAAATCAGTATGTAAAGATATATGTTGAAGTTCCGAAGAATCTTTCCAAGAAGCAGAAGGATCTGCTGAAGGAATTTGAAAGCTCTCTGAGCGAGAAGAATTATGCGAAGCGCCAGAGCTTCTTTGAGAAGCTGCGTTCAAAGCTCGATCTCTGATAAGAGACTGCCGCACCGATGCGGCAGTTTTTTTGCGAAAATACAGTAATAATAAAAAAGGGAAAAACGCCGAAGGCGGCAAGAAAAGGGAGTCCAGAGGGTTGTTAATCCTCTGGCAGGGTGGTGTACGAGGAGGGGCAGAGCCCCTCCTAAGAAGCAGTCCGGACAGCGGAGCGATTCCGGACGACCGCTCTGCAATATTCTCCCCCGGCTTGCCCGGCACATTATCTCGCCGCCTCCGGCGATCTTTACCTTAAAAAATTCTTATTCAGGAAAGGTTTCATATGCAGCCGAATTTTATTGAATACGACTCAAATTACTCATATGACGGCCAGCTCGGAGCTATCTGGTCACCGGAAAAAACTATCTTCCGTATGTGGTCTCCGGCCGCAAACGAGGTCAGAGTCAATATCTACAGCGAGGGAACAGACGGCGAGAGAATTGCCGTCCTTCCTATGGTATGCAGGCACGGCCTCTGGGAGACCGAGGCGGAAGGCGATCTCAACGGAAAATATTATACCTATACCGTGAGAATTGGATACGTCGAAAGAGAAACTATCGATATCTATGCTCGCTCAGCCGGAGTGAACGGCGTAAGAGGCATGATATTCGATCCCGCCCTGACCTGCCCGAGAGGCTGGGAAAAGAGCTCACCTGTGAAGCTGAAAAAATACACCGATGCTATTATTTATGAGCTCCATGTCAGGGACTTGTCCTCCGATGAAAGCGCAAATTTCAAGTACAGAGGAAAATTCAAGGCTTTCACTGAGAAAAACGTCAAAAATGCTGCGGGAGAGCCTGTGGGGCTGGAGCATATAGCTGCCCTCGGAGTAACACATATACACCTTCTCCCTGTAGCAGACTATTTCACAGTTGACGAATCAGATACCCGCCCGCAGTTCAACTGGGGCTATGATCCGCTGAACTACAATATTCCCGAAGGCTCCTACTCCACTGATCCCTATGACGGCCTTGTAAGAGTAAAGGAGTTCAAGGAGCTCATCCTTGCCGCCCATAGAAAGGGCATAGGCATAATCATGGATGTGGTATACAACCACACCTATCTTACTGCTGATTCGCCGTTCAACAAATCCTTTCCGGATTACTACTACCGCCAGACTCATGACGGACATTTCTCCAACGGCTCAGGCTGCGGAAACGAGCTTGCCTCAGAAAGGGAAATGGGCAGGAAATATATCATCGACAGCCTTTGCTACCTTGCACAGGAGTATAAGCTGGACGGCTTCCGCTTCGATCTTATGGGACTTATAGATATTGATACCCTGAACATGGCCGCCGAAAAGCTGAGGGAGATCAATCCCTCGATCATCCTCTATGGCGAGGGCTGGACAGGCGGAGCTTCTCCCCTTGAGGAAGGCCGCAGAGCGGTCAAGTACAACACATGGAGACTGCCCCAGTTCGCCATGTTCTCGGACGATTTCCGTGATACTGTCAAGGGCAATGTGTTCAGCGATCAGTCAATGGGATATATCAACGGTGCTGACCAGCAGCTTGAATGGAAGATGCGCTCCGTACTCTGTGCCGGAGTAAGACACCCTCAGATACACTACGGCCATAACTGGACAGATTCACCCTGCCAGGTAGTGAACTACGTTGAAGCTCACGACAATCTGACATTCCACGATAAGCTGCGTCTCTCAATGCCTACCGCTTCTATGGAGGATATAATCCAGATCGATAAGCTTGGAGCAGCACTGGTATTCTTCTCACAGGGAATACCCTTCATTCAGGCCGGTCAGGAATTCCTCCGCAGCAAGCCCGTAGCCCACTGTGGCTTCGACCATAACAGCTATGCCTCCCCGGACAGCGTAAACAGCCTTAAATGGAATAAACTCACTGAATACCGCCAGGTTTATGAGTACTACAAAGGCCTTATCGCAATAAGGAAAAAATTCCCTGAGCTGAGAATGTCAAGCGGTGACGAAATAAGGAAATATATCAATTTCACCGACCTTGGCGGCGGCGCATTCATCGCAAGGATGAAGAGCGTTATCCTCGCCGTCAATCCCACATGGCAGGACAGGGAGATAATCGCTACCGGATATATCTATGCCGACGGCGAAAGCGCCTCCGATACGCCGCTGAGGGAATGTGACGGCAGGACCTACTGCAAGAGCAGAAGTATACTTCTTGTGGCTGAGGAATGATCCTGTAAGTTTAATAAAATTTCTCTTTACTCCGGATAAAATATGTGATATAATAACAGTATATCAATTAAACAGATCGGAGGATATCCCCATGAAAGCAGATAAGTATCTCATAAAAGAAGGAAAAAAAACTGACATAAGAAAGCTCTCCACCAACAGCAAGGATGATAATGTCGATAAGGAAGATATAATCGCTAAGTACGAAGCAAATAAGCTGGAGCTGGCTCAGCTTCAGGATAAGTTCTACGCAGACGGCCGTGAGGGGCTTATCCTTGTTATACAGGCACTTGA
>LVAK01000067.1 GCA_001604035.1 Clostridiales bacterium Firm_05 | reverse complement strand
TCAATGAAGTATGTTGGTCCTATAAGAAAGGAGCTTGGCTTCCGTACAGTATTCAATATCCTCGGACCTCTCACAAATCCTGCCTGCCCGAATCACCACCTTCTCGGCGTATATGACAGCGTTCTCCTTGAGCCTGTAGCAGAAGTTCTTATGAAGCTGGGTTCAAAGAACGGTATGGTAGTATTCGGCACCGATAAGCTGGATGAGATCTCACTCAGCGCTCCTACTGCTGTATGCGAGTACAGAGACGGCTGGATGAAGAACTACACTATCACTCCTGAACAGTTCGGATTTGAAAAATGTACAAAGGATGACCTTCTCGGCGGTACTCCCGAAGAGAACGCTGCCATTACCCGTGGCATACTCGCCGGAGAGATCAAGGGACACAAGCGCAATGCTGTACTTCTCAATGCAGGAGCAGCTATTTATATCGGCGGCAAGGCTGATTCAATGGCAGAGGGTGTTAAGCTTGCCGGAGAACTCATCGATAACGGCAAGGCTCTTGCTGCAATGGAAGCTTTCATTGCAGGCTCAAATTCCTGAGGTGCGGTATGAATATTCTGGATCAGCTTGCTGATTATGCAAGGAAACGTGTAGCGGAAGCAAAAAAGCTTCGCCCATACGATGACGTGAAGCGTGAAGCCCTCGCTCTCCCAAAAGGAGACTTCGAGTTTGAGAAAGCTCTCTCAAAAGAAGGTATCTCATTTATATGCGAGTGCAAGAAGGCTTCTCCGTCAAAGGGGATCATCGCAGAGGTGTTCCCATATCTTGAGATCGCAAAGGACTACGAAAAAGCCGGTGCAGACTGTATATCCGTACTTACTGAACCGAAATGGTTCCTTGGAAGCGATGAATACCTCCGTAAGATAGCTTCAGCGGTATCTATCCCCTGTCTCCGCAAGGACTTCACTGTGGACGACTATATGATCTACGAGGCAAAGCTCCTTGGAGCAAAGGCTGTGCTGCTGATATGCTCTATCCTCCCGGAGGAAACTATCCGTGAGTATATCGGAATATGCGATGAGCTGGGCATATCTGCCCTCGTTGAAGCTCATGACGCAGAAGAAGCTGAAATGGCTGTCCGTGCAGGAGCACGTATCATCGGTGTGAATAACCGCAACCTGAAGGACTTCTCCGTTGATACCGGAAACAGCCGCCGTATACGTGAGATCATCCCGGATAATATAATCTTCGTATCCGAAAGCGGTGTAAAGGATCATAACGATATCGCCGCTCTCCGTGAAGCAAAGGCAGACGCAGTGCTCATCGGAGAAGCTCTCATGAAAGCTCCCGATAAGGCTGCAAAGCTGGCAGAACTGAGAGGATAAAATGACTAAGATAAAGCTCTGCGGCCTGAGACGTGAGGACGATATAGAATACGTTAACAAACTGCTGCCGGATTACATCGGATTTGTATTTGCTCCCGCAAGCAAAAGGTATATCTCTCCTGATGATGCGCTTCTTCTCAGGAAAAAGCTCAGCCCGGAAATAGTACCTGTAGGAGTGTTCGTTGACGAAGCTCCCGAAACTGTTGCGGAGTATGTGAGCAGAGGCATTATAGATGTCGTTCAGCTCCACGGACACGAGAACAACGAATATATAGAACGCCTCCGTAAACTCACTACCGCTCCGATCATACAGGCATTCAGGATAGCCTGCTCTGATGATGTTGAAAAAGCAAACGCATCAGCAGGAGATCTCGTTCTTCTTGATTCAGGCAGCGGATCAGGAGAGACCTTCGACCATTCCCTCATCAAAGGCATCAGCCGCAGTTACTTTCTCGCCGGCGGTCTTACACCGGAAAATGTCAGCGAAGCAGTAAATGAATTCAGACCTTATGCTGTAGATGCAAGTTCATCACTTGAAAAAGACGGCTTTAAGGTGTATAATAAAATGAAAGCATTTATAGATGCAATAAGACGAAAGGATGAATAATATGTCACAATCCAAAGGACGTTTCGGTGTCCACGGCGGACAGTATATCCCCGAAACACTGATGAACGCCGTTATAGAGCTTGAAAATGCATATAACTTCTATAAGGAAGATCCCGATTTCAACCGTGAGCTCACAGAACTGCTCAATAATTATGCAGGCCGCCCATCACTTCTTTACTACGCAGATAAAATGACAAAGGATCTGGGCGGAGCTAAGATCTACCTCAAGCGTGAGGATCTTAATCACACAGGCTCACATAAGATAAACAATGTTCTCGGTCAGGCTCTCCTCGCCAAGAAAATGGGCAAGACTCGCCTTATCGCTGAGACAGGTGCAGGTCAGCACGGTGTTGCTACGGCTACTGCCGCAGCTCTCCTCGGTATGGAATGTGTTGTGTACATGGGCAAGGAGGATACCGAAAGACAGGCTCTCAACGTTTACCGTATGAGACTTCTCGGTGCTGAGGTAATTCCTGTTACATCAGGCACAGCTACTCTTAAGGACGCTGTATCTGAGGCCATGAGAGCATGGGTAAGCCGTATCGATGATACACATTACTGCCTCGGTTCAGTTATGGGACCTCATCCGTTCCCGACTATAGTAAGAGATTTTCAGGCTGTTATCTCCCGTGAGTCAAGAGCTCAGATACTTGAAGCAGAAGGACGTCTCCCGGACGCTGTTCTCGCCTGTGTAGGCGGAGGCTCAAATGCTATCGGCAGCTTCTACCACTTCATCCCCGATGAAGGTGTACGCCTTATCGGATGTGAAGCAGCAGGCCGTGGCATTGACACATTTGAAACTGCCGCTACAGTAAACACCGGAAGAATCGGTATTTTCCACGGCATGAAGTCATATTTCTGTCAGGATGAATACGGCCAGATCGCTCCCGTATACTCTATCTCAGCAGGACTTGACTACCCCGGCGTAGGCCCTGAACACGCTCATCTGTATGATATAGGACGTGCAGAATACGTTCCGGTAACTGATGATGAAGCAGTAAATGCCTTTGAATACCTCTCAAGGACAGAGGGAATAATACCTGCTATCGAATCAGCTCACGCTGTTGCACACGCAATAAAGCTTGCTCCAACAATGAGCAAGGATCAGACAATGCTTATAACTATCTCAGGCCGTGGCGATAAGGACTGTGCTGCTATCGCACGCTACAGAGGGGAGGATATCCATGAGTAATTTAAAAGACGCTTTCAGAAACGGAAAAGCTTTCATACCATTTATTACCTGCGGAGATCCTGATCTTGAAACTACTGCAAAGGTAATACGTGCTGCCGCAGAAAACGGCGCTGACCTCATTGAGCTCGGTATCCCCTTCTCAGATCCTACGGCAGAGGGACCGGTCATACAGGGCGCTAATATACGTGCTCTTGCCGGAGGAGTTACTACAGACAAGATCTTCGATCTCGTTGCAACGATCCGCAAGGATGTCAAAACTCCAATGGTGTTCATGACCTATGCTAATGTTGTATTCTCATATGACGCTGAACGTTTTATGGCAAGATGCTGTGAAACAGGCATAGGCGGTATCGTTATCCCCGATCTTCCTTACGAGGAAAAGGAAGAGTTTTCAGATGTGGCAAAGAGATACGGCGTTGATATCATATCTCTTATCGCTCCTACTTCTGCAAACCGTATCGCTATGATCGCCAAGGAAGCTACAGGCTTCATATATGTAGTTTCAAGCCTTGGCGTTACCGGTATCAGAAGCGAGATAACTACTAATATAGGCGATATCGTCAAGGTCATCCGTGAGAATACAGATGTACCCTGCGCTGTAGGCTTCGGAATATCAACTCCTGAACAGGCTCAGAAAATGGCGGCTGAATCAGACGGTGCAATAGTAGGCTCTGCTGTAGTGAAGATAATCGAAAAATACGGACGTGATGCCGCTCCTTATGTAGGCGAATACATAAAGTCTATGAAGGACGCTGTAAGAAAAGCTTGAATATTTTTTAAGGACGGTCAGTGACCGTCCTTTTTATTTGCGTATAATTTTACCTCAATTGTCAATAATATGACCGGAGGTGTTATACGTGAAAAAAAATATGTTTTCCGACAATAACATGAAAAAAAGCTCAAAGGGCTTTTATGCAGCGCTGGGCATAAGCGCTGTCATGATAGGTTCAGCCTGCTACTTTGCATACGATCAGGGACAGAACCTGAAAGATCAGAACTCTCAGGATAAGGTGATATCTGTCCCGGAAGCACCTGTGAACACCCGCTCAACAGGTATCCCCCGTGTTACTGCCCCGGTTCTGCAAACAACAGTGCCTGTGCGGACAACTGCTGTTCATAAGGCAAAAACTGTAACTACTGCTCCGGCAAGAACTCTTCCTGCCGCAGAAATAATCGTAACAGAAGCAGTAAGACAGGATGTGCCTCCGGTTGCCCCGGACGATCCGCCTGTACAGGTCGCTGCGGAGAAACTGGAAAACGCCAAGCCGCCACTTGCTGATGTAAGCAACGTGCTTGAACCCTTCAGCGGTACTGAGCTTGTAAAAAGTCCTACAACAGGCTACTGGCAGACGCATAACGGTGCTGATATCGCCGCAGAGGTAGGGGCAGAGGTATATTCTGTATCCTCCGGCGAAGTAGTTGACGTTTCAAATGATCCGCTGTGGGGAGTTACTGTCACTGTTGACCACCATAACGGCTTTGTCTCAAAATATTGCAGCCTCGGTTCAGATCTGTCTGTACAGAAAGGCGATACCGTAGCCAGCGGACAGCTTATCGGCGCTGTTTCCCAGACCGCAGATATCGAAAGCTCATCCGCTCCGCATCTGCATATAGAGCTCAAACATCACGGCAGCTTCATTGATCCGATGACAGTATTTCAAAACGAATAAAAAATATGACCGTGGGGCTTACAGTAGCTAATTCCCCACGGTCATGCCGTTTATAAACGCTCAATGTCAGCCAGTAATGAGAACTTTTCCTTCAATACAGGATAGAGCTCCCTGTAGAGCTGATAGTACCTCTCATATACAGCTGAATTATCAACATCCGGCAGCTGTTCCTTACCTGTTCTCACTATTGCTCCGCAGGCTTCATG
>LVAK01000066.1 GCA_001604035.1 Clostridiales bacterium Firm_05 | reverse complement strand
TGTCTGCGGCTGTTCTCGCCGAAGCTGAGGACTGAAAGTGCGAACATAACTGCTCCGAGGAGAATGAAGAATACTATTGCGAAACCTACATAACCTATGCCGCAGGAAACACCGAGAGCCATTGCGAAGAATATGTAGGATATATCCTTTGGATCACCCGCCACGCTTCTGAAGCGGACAAGGCTGAATGCGCCTGCAACGCTTATTGCGCCGGCAGTGGAGTTGATGACGAGAAGTATGAGCGCTACTATTGTGGGGAGCATTGTCATTGTCATAACATAGCTCTGTGAGTAACCTTCCTTTTTATGTGTGAGGATGTAAATAACTCCTATAAGAAGTCCGAGGACAAGTGCCGATATAACGCAGAGGAAAAATTCGCCTGTCTTTATCTCTGCGAGGATATTATTTGAGCCATTGAGGATCGAGTCTGCGTCATCCTCAGAATAACGTGAGAGAACATTGCCGAAGAAACCGTTTGGGAACATAAAATCACACACTCCTGTTCATAAATATACTATTATTCAACATTGATATCCCTGATATATATATCTGCTTTTTTGAGCCTTCCACCTGTTCACGCACATGGTTGGTATAGGCTTTGCCGTACTTTGAGAAGCTGGTCTTGAAAATGCCCAGCTCGGACATCTTTCTGACAAGCCAGTCAGGCATTGCGTCGGAGACCTTTACCTCCATAAGTCTCTGGTCAGCTCCGATTATGTAATTTCCGTAGCTCTCGAAATTGAGACCGAGGTCGTAGCGGCGCTCAGTTATCTTCCTGTCGAAGGTGAGACGGAAATCGCTGTTATCCTTGCCGAAGAAGGCCTCACGCTGATAGCTGATATACTGCTTTGGCGCTACCGGATAATGATCCAGGAAAGCATCAAGCTCACGGAATACCTGTTCTGTGATATACTTTGTCATCTCCGGCTTTGTGCGGTCTGCAAAGTAAGCTTCTGATTCGGCCAGTGTCATTGATACACGTCTTTTTGTAACAATGCCGCCGATCTTCTTTTTTATCTCAAGAAAAACTGTATCATCAGGAGCAGCAGGAGAATAATAGCTGCGGAGCCTTATCTTTTCTTTGTAGTAAGGCTTTGAGAGAGATTCTCTTATAAGGTAGTCATCCGGGGTGTCGTAGTAGATGTTGTAGATGCCGTATTCTTTTCCGCCGACGCAGTACTTATCCGGGTTCATATACTCGTTTATTACTTCCATAAGTGCGTGGTACTGTTCCATGTCGAGGAGGAATTTTATTTCCTTACGAGCAAAAGTATTAATTGCCATATCGTCTCCGAAACGGCTGTGCCGCCCGGAGTTTCACACTCCTTTCGTATCATTTGATTACATTATACGTTCTCTTCCTTAAAATTATCTTAAAAAATGCGGTGGAATTTTAAAAAAAAGGTGATTTATATACAAATTAAATGGTAAAATGAAAGGCAAAAAAGTTTCAACTGTTTTGGGAATAACGCAATATCCACAAATTCTCTTTATTGTGATTATATCGCATATTCGGCAATATTTTAATAATTAATTAAGAAGAGCGCAATAATTTAATATCAGGCTAAAATGACCGCAAAAAATGGTCAGAAAATTTATACTTTTAAAGGACTTGAAAACCTACTAAACCTATGGTATAATGTAAATATAAAAAATGAAAGGAGTGGGTGAATGAAGATATCCACTAAAGGAAGATATGCACTGAGAATGATGTACGATCTTGCCCTTCACCGTGAAGAGGGTTACATCTCACTGAAGGATATTGCAGAGCGTCAGAATATATCCAAGAAATATCTCGAACAGATAGTGCCGCTGCTGAACAAGAGCGGTATACTTAAGACAAACAGAGGCAATAAGGGTGGATATATGCTTGCCAAAAAGGCTGCGGATTATTCTGTAGGAGACGTTCTAAGAGCTACCGAGGGTAGCCTTGCACCTGTTACCTGCCTTGAGATCGAGCCAAATGAATGTCCGAGAGCCGGAGAATGCTCAACGCTGTTTGTATGGGAAGGCCTTTACAGCGCCATCAATGATTATCTCAATAATGTCACACTTCAGGATATCATTGATAAAAATTCCGGCAGCAGTGGCGGAGATTACTGCATCTGATATTTATTGAATGAAAATGACCAGCGGCGGTTTCACGCCACTGGTCATTATTGCTTTTATTCAGTTGTTTCAGCGGAAGTATTGAATTCCTGTGTATCAGTAACAGATTCGATAAGCTCATTCTCATTGAACTGGTCTGTGATATTGAGCATACCCTCAAGGGAATAGGGGATATTCTTCCAGCCGTCATCCTCAAGGAATACCATGCATTCGGTATCAGTTCCCTCCTGACCAGTCTGATCGGATATAGTGCAGGTGAACTCATAGCCTTCAATAGCGTTGAAGTTGCTTGAACGGGTATAGATACCGGCCTGAGCAGATATTGCTGCGAAGAATTCGTTTGCAGCAGATAGCTGTTCCTCAGTGAAAGCCACCTTCTTATCGATGGACAAGATCTTGGGCTGCTGATCCATAAGATCGACATAGCCCTTCTGGCCGTTGTTGAACTGCTCGATCGAGCTGTCGTATATGTTCTGTTCTTTAAGAGCCTGGATGGTCAGGCCGGGATACATATACTTATAGCAGATCTCACCAGAATCAGGGGTATATACTGCGGCATAGACCTCTTTGAGAGCCTCCTCCGGTGAGTCTGACTTCTGGGCTTCGCCTGAGACATCGCTGTAGGTCTTGCTGGTTTTTTTAGGAGTGCCGCAGGCTGTAAGTGTACAGGCAAGCAGCATTGCAGTTAATGTTGATGTTATTCTTTTCATATTTTCCTCCGGGATATTGTCTGCGATGACTTTTCCTCGCAGGCGTTTTATTTCTCCGCACGTAATTATAGCACGATATCGCTCTGTTGTCAAATCACAGCTTTGATCATTGCCGGAAGCTTATTTTTATCCTGAAACGGCCTTCGCTGCAATCTGCGGTTATATTTCCGCCCAGGAGCTCGGTGAACTGCTTGGCTATGGCGAGTCCAAGGCCGGTATGGCCTTTTGTTCGGGACATATCGGTGGTATAGAATTCATCGAATACCCTTTCAGGATCAAGCTCTGTGTCATCTATGCCGTTTTCAAATGTCAGCAGGAGACAGTCTCCGGTGCTTACGGTAATCATCAGATCTCCCTTGCCGTGTTTAAGGGCATTGCCGATCAGGTTGTCGAATATCCTCATAAGTATATTCCGGTTTGAGACCAGTTTTATTCGCCCCTGACTGCACCGCAGGTCTATCCTGCGGTCACGGGCAGTGTAGTCGTCGTAGTAATGGACAATAGCATCCTCCAGCACACTGACTACGTTTATCATTTCCGTTTCAGGTTCTTTTCCGGAAGATATCATCTTTGAGAACTCGAAGAAGGAATTTATCAGCTCCTCCAGCCTTATCATACGCTTTTCTGCGGTATTTATGCTATGGGAGCGTTCTTCCTCGCTTATGCCTGCATCCTTTGCCATGGAGATATGTCCCATGGCGGAGGTGAGGGGGGTTCTCAGGTCGTGGGCAATATTCGTCATCATCTGTTCAAGGTCATGGTTCTTCTTCTGGTATTCGGCGTCATATCTGCGGATATCCTTGAGAATGGAGTTGACTTCATTTATCAGCGACGGAGGGATCGAGTTGCCGGAGGCATGGATGAGCTGGTTAGTGTCGGCCTGTCTTATCTCATGGAGCTTTGCCGCCATATCCTTGGCAGCCTTTCTCCGGATGAGGATGATCGACAGGAGTATCACGCATATCAGGGCGAGCAATACGATCAGGATGTACATGGCTCCCTCCTACTTTTTCATTCTGTAGCCAACGCCCCATACTGTTTCGATATAGTCGGAGTCCGGATCACATTCCTTAAGCTTTTTTCTTAGCTTGCTTATATGGACGTTCAGGGTGTTGTCATCGGCAGAGTTTTCATAGTCCCATACCGTATCGTAGATCATGCTCTTTGTGCAGGTGCGTGAAGGCTTTTCCATGAGCATGAAGAGAAGATCAAACTCGTGCTTGGAGAGCTCCATGTCCTTTCCGCAGCAGTATGCGGTATATGAGCTTTTGTCCAGCTCGATGTTCTTGTACGAGATCTTCTCCTCTTCCGCAGTGCCTGCGCCGCCCTTGAGGCGGACCGCTATCCTGGCAAGGAGCTCGTCATTATGGAAGGGCTTCGTTATGTAGTCGTCTGCGCCCAGCGAGAAGAGATCCACTTTCTTGCTTATATCGTGAATGGCGCTCATTATTATAACAGGAACGTTCTTTGTCAGCTTCAGCTCATTTATGATCTCGTCGCCGTTTTTTCCGGGCAGCATAAGGTCAAGGAGTATCAGATCGACCTTGCTTCCGTGGACGAGAAGGCCTTCTGTACCGGAGAATGCGCTTATAGTGCTGTAGCCGTTCCTGCTCAGGAGAGTGCTGAGCATATTGTTTATATCCGGATCATCTTCTATGATAAGTATTGTTTTATTCATTGTCTTCCTCCAACGGCATATCAAGGAGCTCAAGGAGACTTTCCGGCATATATCTTGCGCCTCTTACAGCGCTTACGCCGTACTCCTTAAGCTTTTCCCTGGTGAGGAAGTCCTTGTCGTACCGCTTTACAAGCTTCAGTTTCATTATTTTTTTCATTTTGATATTATCATCGCTGTATATGCAGGGAATGTCGCTCTCCGTGACCTTGCAGCGGTATATCACTGCTGATACGGGAGCGGCCATATATATGAACACATCATCGCTGGGGCTGACCTTTCCGGTCTGCTTCCAGTTTATCATACCGTTTTTCCGGAAGTCCTGTTCAAGGTCATAGTATGCCGGATTTGCAGGCACCAGCCAGCTCTTCCTGACGTTCCCGGAAGCTTTTCCGCCGGTGAGCCCGTAGCTCATCTGTATAAGGGGAAAGATCTCGTCTTCCGGAACAGTGCCGTCAAGGAGGATGGTTATCCAGCTGTTCTTGTTCATATGATATGCCGGGAATATCCCTTTGCGGCAGCGCAGAGAGCCTGCCATAAGGGGATCGCATTTAAGGTTCATCACTCTAACGGGAGAGCTGTCTTCAAGTCCCAGCTTGCTGCTGCTGATAGTCATAAATACGGCGTACCATTTCTGATTGTCCTGCCTTCTGACTATGCATGAATCAGGATCACGGAGCCAGAGGTACTCGGGCTCGCCGCAGAAATTGTCCTTTATATAGCGGAGCACATTGCCGAAAATTTCATTGTCAGCCATGCCGTTCACCTTAATAAGCCATTTTGTCTATGTCCGTGACAGCGCATGGGATAACAGCAGTATCTCCGGCACTGTCGGTGACACATATCATATCAAATGTTTTTGAGGTATCACATTTTATGGTTACCTTAGCTTCATATCCGCTGACTATTTTGGCAGGTCCGCAGGCAAGGCCGTATTTGGCTATGATCGAATTATAGTATCCATTTACCGATTTGATATCTTCAGATGTAAGCTGTTTTATATCTGTGACCTCTTCAACATCGGGATATGTGCCGGAATCGCTTGCAGCCACAGCGTTATACATATCAAGGATATATGGTGATATTGCCTGGTTATAATCAGTGGTCTTCATCTTATCGGCAAGATCATCGTATATACTGTTCGGGAGCATGGATGAAGCTTCTGTACAGAGCTTTTCGTTTCCGATATCCAGCGGCCTGAGCCCGAATGCAAATGATATGAAATCCAGTCCATAGAGAGCAGATTGATCGGAAGCATTGTCAAGGGCAGCAGTTGTCGGCTCTGCGGTGGCAGGCTCTGTAGTCACAACAGGTTCAGTTGCTGGCTGTTCAGTTGTTGGCTCCTGATCATCTGGTTCAAAGTCAAGAGAAGAGGCCTCGTCCATGTATATCTTCCAGCCGTCCTTATCGATCTTTACAAGGCACATCTTCAGCTCCTCGGTGGAGGTCTTGTCATCACCGGTGGTCTCCAGGGTGAAATTGATCTCATATCCTTCTGTAAGATCGAGCTCTATACTTTCGTCAGGTTTGAGATCATCATAGAAATCATAAAAATACTCCTCTGCACCTGCCATCTGTCCATCGGTAAGAGGCTTTTCAGTTATAAATTCAACTATTCTGAAATGGACGTTCTGGCCGTTTTCATCCTCATAGCTTTTGTGCAGTAATTCGATCAGGTCGGATACGTCCTGGTGAGCAGCATCAAGTTCGCTCTCGGACATGGCATTAAGGACTGCCTGCGGAACGATGAATTTTGTGCAGTCCTCGATATTCTTATTGCTAACGGCTTCAAAGAATCTGTTCATGGCTTTATGGTGAGCTGGTTCGGAATCCGCCGGCTCGGTGGGCTCTTCTGCCTGAGAGGAAGAGGTCTTTTTACTGGATTTGGTATCATTATCATCATCTCCGCTGCCGCAGGCCACAAGGCTGCATGAGAGCAGGGCGAGAGCTGTCAGGATAGCAGTTATCTTTTTCATTATTTCCTCCGTTTATTGCCGTCAGTCGGCGTTTGTATCAAATGAATCCGCATTAGCAGTTATGATCTTCCAGCCGTCACCGTCGATGTTTACCATGCAGCAGGTGTTCTCCATGCTTGTTTCATAATCTGCTCCGGTTATATTTATTGTGAGCACGGCCTCGTAGCCCTCGCTTATATGAGGGGAGAGATCCTTTACTCCGTATTCTGCTGCTGCTGCTGCAAGGAAGGCTTCTGCGTTGCGAAGCTGTTGCTCTGTGAGCTCCTCGGAGCTTTTTATCTCTCCCAGAGACAATACCGGATCATTTCCGCAGTTCTTTACCCAGCCTTCCCTGACGACGGAAAGGCTTTTCTTTCCGTCCTCATAGGCCTTGTCGTGGTTTGGATCGGCTTTTGCAGCAGCAGCTGCTTCTGCCGGAAGCATACAATCCATAAGAGCGTCAGGATCAGCATTTGTCATGGCTGTGCAGTAATTGTTTATAGCTGCCTCATAGGGCTTATGTTTTGCTTCGCTTTTGCGGCCTGTGCCGCAGGAAAAAGTGCCGGCGGCAAGAGCTGCGGCCACTATTGCAGATACGATCTTTTTCATTCTGATCCCACGCCTTTCTATCAAACTAATATCCATTATACAATAAGTGCTTTTTTTTGTCAATGCACAGCCTTTGAACCGTTAGCTGCCAGAGATTTTTCCAATTGCATAAAGTGGGATTTTTCTGACAGGCTTTGCATACATATTAATGAGGTGATAAATATGGATGATATGGCTGCAGCAGAAAAGGAGCTCTCAGGTGAGGAACTGCTTGCGGAATACGATAATGTCAGAAAAGAAAGCGATCCGCCTGCAGTTCAGGCGGCAGTATGCATAGCTATCGGAGCAGGCCTTTTTCTTCTGAGCTTGAAATATCCGGAGCTTGCAGGAAGGCTCCTTGAACGTTTCCGTGAATTGTCGGAGGGCGAGTCTGTTATACCTGATCCGATAGATATGCTGGCAGGACTTATTGATAAGCTTCAGATATAAAGGTACGGAGTTCCGGATATATTTTTCGTTCCTGCTGTTCAACTCATTGCTGTTCCTTACGGAGGCAAGGGGGAGAGCTGCCGGTTTCTATGCAGCAGCGGCAGTACATGAAACTGCACATATCCTGACAGCGGCGGCATTCGGGCAAAGACTCCTCGCCGTTGACTTCCGTGGAACAGGAATAGTCATGGAGCCTGAAAAAAATGCCGCAGCTCCTCTGAGATACGGAGCGGCAGTGCTTTTATCCGGACCGGCGGCGAATCTGTTGTTGTGGTGGCTGCTTAAGATCGCCGGAACATATGAAGGGACGGCTGAGATAAGCCTTATGCTGTGCCTGTACAATATGCTGCCCTACAGACAGCTTGACGGAGGAGCACTGCTATCCCTCACAGCGTGCGGCAGAGTGCATGAACGTGAGATCGAAACAGCTTTGCTGCTGGTGAAGATAACGATATCTGCGGTCTTGTTTTTTGCAGTATTTTCTGACAGAGAAGCTTTTATCCCGTTTGCCGTTTCAGTTCTGCTGCTCCTTGGGGATATATACTGAAAAGGGACTGCTTAAGCAGTCCCTTTTAAATTATATTATTCAGATAGCAGCGAAAGCCTGCTTGAGGTCGTCGAGGATATCTTCAACGTTTTCAAGGCCTACTGAAAGTCTGATGAGACCGCCGTTGATGCCTGCTGCAACGAGCTGTTCGTCAGTGAGCTGACGGTGTGTAGCGCTTGCCGGGTGGAGCACGCAGGTGCGGATATCAGCAACATGGACTTCGTTGGAAGCAAGCTTCAGTGAATCCATGAACTTGACAGCCGTGCTTCTGCCGCCCTTTATAACGAAGGAGATAACTCCTGCACAGCCGTCCGGGAGGTATTTCTGAGCAAGGTCATGATACTTGCTGCCCTTGAGTCCGGGGTAGTTCACTGATTCTACCTTGTCGTTGGCTTCGAGGAACTCAGAGACGATCTTTGCATTCTCGCAGTACTGCTTCATACGGATAGGCAGTGTTTCGAGGCCGAGGTTGAGGTAGAATGCGGACTGAGCTGAAGGATAGCAGCCAAAGTCTCTCATGAGCTGCATTCTTGCCTTGATTATGTAAGCAGCCTTGCCGTAGGTCTTTGTATAGATAGTGCCGTGGTAGCTCTCATCAGGCTCTGTGAACTCAGGGAACTTACCGCTTGTCCAGTCGAAATTACCTGAATCAACGATAACGCCGCCGCCCTGAACAGCATGGCCGTCCATATACTTTGTAGTGGAGTGTACGATGATATCAGCGCCGTGCTCGAAAGGTCTGCAAAGGATAGGAGTCGGGAATGTATTATCGATTATGAGCGGAACGCCGTTCTCGTGAGCGATCTTAGCGAACTTCTCGATATCGAATACAGAAAGTGCAGGGTTAGCAAGAGTCTCACCGAAAACAGCCTTTGTGTTTGGCTTGAAAGCGGCTCTTATCTCGTCCTCGGGAGCGTCTGCGTCAACGAAGATGCACTCGATACCCAGCTTTTTGAGTGTATAAGCGAAGAGGTTGATAGTACCGCCGTAGATAGTTGCAGCGGAGATGAAGCTGTCACCGGCCTGAAGGATGTTGAGCAGTGAGAGCAGTGAAGCAGCCTGACCGCTTGATGTACACATAGCTCCGATACCGCCTTCAAGAGCGTTTATCTTCTCCTCAACAGCCATAACTGTGGGGTTCTCAAAACGTGAGTATATAAGGCTCTTTGTGGGATCGTCGAATACAGCAGCAACATCGTCTGTAGAATCATATACATAGGTAGTGCTCTGAACTATAGGCACAACTCTTGGCTCTGTATTCTTAGGTGTGTAGCCTGCGTGCAGACATTTGGTCTCGATTTTCATAATTACCTCCTGAGTTTTATCGGTGCTTTCCTGAAGCTATCCTGAGCTTTGGGACGCAGAATTCCAGAACAGCACAGTATTTATCGACAAGTGTGATTATATATGTCTCCTTATACTTCGGCAGAGGGCTCGTGGCAGGCCACATATGCTTCTCGATCATATCCTTTTCAAGAGGAGTGAGCGGTGTCAGCTCAGAGGCGTTCCTTGCAGCCAGAAAAGCGTGCATGGCGCTGTGTGAGAGCTGACCTTTTTCACGGGAGCTGTTATACTCCTTCCTATCATAGAAAAAGAGATCGTGGAGCAGTCCTGCTCTTGCGGCTGAACGGGCATTCAGCCCGAATCTGCGGCATATCAGCCAACTGTAATAGGAGACATTAAGACAATGCTGAAACCTTGTAGTAGAAATGTGGTGAGTTATGTTTTTGAGTCTGATGAGCTGCTGTGAGCCGATTATATCGGAAACGCAGCCGTAATATTCAGAAACAGAAAGCTCCTTTCTGGAGCAGATAGCTTTAAGCATAGACACATCCTTTTTTCTCAAAGATCAATATCGTCTGATATAAAGATTATACCCTAACTTATAAAAAAAATCAATAGAAAAAATAAATTTCATAATAATTAACATATAATTTTAATAGGCTAACTTGGAATTATTTGAACAGGGATGTGAGAATGAATGTAACTGTATAATGATCCTTCATTCTCCATTACTGTGTTCAGCGTCTTGATTTATTTGCAAAGATGTGCTATAATTACATCAACATTTTTTTTCGGAGGTACATATGAGGATACGTCATAAACCATGGGCAAAGCCTGAGCTTGAGGACTGCCCGTTTTATATAAAAGAACCGCAGCAGCAGATGGGACACTGGCGTGAGCTGTTTGATGAGCCGGACAAGCCGCTGTATGTTGAGCTTGGCTGCGGCAAGGGAGGCTTTATCTCGCAGGCTGCGCCTGCTCATCCGGAAGTGAATTTCATCGCTATGGATATAAAGAACGAGATGCTTGTGCTGGCAAAGAGAAAGCTTGAACAGGCTTATGAGGAGAAGAAGGCATCTCCGGATAACGTCCGTATTGCTATACAGAACATTGAGCGGCTGGATATTGCATGGAACGAGGAGGATCGTGCGGAGAGGATATATATCAATTTCTGCAACCCCTGGCCTAAGAAGAAGCATAAGAAGCGCCGCCTTACTCACACAAGACAACTCCTCAATTATAAGAAGTTCCTCAAAGGAGAGCTGTGGTTCAAGACCGATGATGATGAGCTCTTTGAGGAATCCTTTGAGTATTTTGCAGAGGCTGGCTACCGTATAAAATACAAGACCTTCGACCTTCACGCCGAAAGTCCCTATGAGAATTTCGTTACTGAGCACGAGAAAATGTTCACCGATGAGGGGAAGAAGATAAAGTTCCTTATCGCTGAGCCTGTCAGGGAGGACTGAATTATGGAATATCAGAGAAATTTCGGCAGTATCACTATCGGCGGCGGAACTATGAAAACTGCCGGCTCCGGAACTCTTGACAAGGCTGTTGAAGCTCCGAATGTCAGAACTAAGTACGATAAGAAGATAATTGCCAAAAATGCCGCAAAGGCTGCTGTGCTTACAGCAGGAGTGCTGCTGAAGCACAAGTACCTTGGCGGAGGAAAGAAGAAAAAGAAGAGATAACGCTGTTTTATCCGGGAGAAACTATATGAGTGACAAGAAAGAAAAAATGAAAAGGAATGCGATCAGGCGCTCGATGCTCCTGAATGTTATAGGAGTACCGATGATGCTGGTGTCCGGGCTGAGCCATGAAAATATCGTCTGCCTTATAGTTGTTACAGTATATATTGTGCTGCTTGTGCTGAACGGGATATTCTGCCTGCCTTATTTAAAGGAGATAATGGGCGAAAAAAATAAAACGGAATAAATGACTTATCTGATGATGTGGCAGTTTGTTGAAAATGTTTAGTGACAATAGCTCTGTTCAATGATAAAAATATCATTGTTTTGCAGGCTTTAGTAAATATATAATTATAAATCCTGTAAGACTGGACAAACGGAAACAGATGTGATATAATATATAAAGTCTATGGAACTACCCCTTTAAATCGATCCCGTGAGATCGGCAAGGCGAGTTTGCAGGATACTTATTACCGCCGGATCAAATCCCGGATATAGCTATAACTATAAGTATGCTCCTTGCCTTGCAGGGAGCATTTTTTTGTGGAAGGAGAGGGTGTATGGGAACAGGACATATTATCATGGATGAACAGGCAATGCAGAGAGCGATAGCAAGGATATCCTATGAGATAATCGAGCACAATAAAGGTGCAGAGGATATATGTATTGTAGGAGTTCTCTCCCGTGGTGTTCCTATCGGCAGAAGGATAGCGGCAAAGCTTTCCGAGCTTGAAAAGGTGGAAGTGCCGTTCGGAGAGCTTGACATCACTCCCTACAGGGACGACATCAGGCCTGACGGACATAAGGAGAAAACAGATATCCCTTTTGAAATAATGGACATGAACGTCATACTCGTTGACGATGTCATATTCACCGGAAGAAGCTCCAGAGCCGCTATAGATGCACTTATCAAGCGTGGAAGGCCAAGGAGCATACAGCTTGCAGCACTTATTGACAGGGGGCACAGAGAACTGCCGATAAGACCGGATTATGTGGGGAAGAACCTGCCCACATCTCATAGCGAAAAGGTAAAGGTCTCTGTATCTGAGCTGGACGGCAAGGACAGCGTTGAGATATTCAGTTTATAAAAGGAGGAAGTTATGTCAGATACAATACTCATCAGAAATGTACGTGCAGTTGACACTGTAAATGATAAGTTAACAGATGTATTCATTAAAGACGGCATTATCGCTGATACCGGGGAAGCTCTCTCTGTCAGCGCAGATCAGGTCATTGACGGGACCGGTCTGGTACTTATGCCGTCTCTTTTTGATATGCACGTTCACTTCCGTGATCCCGGGCAGACTCATAAGGAAGATGTTCTGACAGGCTGTTCAGCCGCTCTTGCCGGAGGTGTTACAGGCGTGCTTGCAATGCCTAATACAGTCCCCCCATGTGATTCACCGGACATCATCCGCTATATAAAGGACAAGGCAAAGGATACCGGAGTTGATGTATATCCGGTAGGCTGCATCACAGGCGGTATGAAGGGCAACGGTCTCTGTGATTACGAGGCTCTCAAGGAAGCTGGCTGTATATGCATATCCGATGACGGAAGACCGGTGGAAGATGCTGAGATGATGAGAAAAGCCCTTGAGCTCTCCAATGAGAACGGACTGCTGGTGGCTTCACACTGCGAGGACCTCAGTATTATCAACAAGGGCATAATGAACAAGGGTGAGGTTTCCGAAAAGCTTGGAGTAAGAGGTATGGACAGAGCTTCCGAGGACTATATAACCGCCCGTGAGATGATACTTGCCTCATCAGTTGGCGCAAGGATACATATATGTCATGTCAGCACCGAGGGCAGCTCCGCAATGATACGCTTTGCCAAGTCAAGGGGAGTGAGAGTCACCTGCGAGACAGCTCCGCACTACTTCATGCTCACTGATGAGCTGCTGATGAAGCGTGATGCTGACTACAGGATGAATCCTCCGCTGAGGACTCCCAAGGACGTAAGAGCGATAATCGATGCCGTAAAGGACGGAACTATCGACTGCATAATCACTGACCATGCTCCTCACGCTGCTGAGGAAAAGGCCGACTTTGAAAAGGCTCCAAATGGAGTAGTCGGACTTGAGACCTCACTGGCAGCAACTCTCACTGCACTTTACCATACCGGTGAGATATCGCTCAATAAGGTAGTTGAGCTCATGTGTGTAAATCCCCGCAGGATACTCGGTCTGGATGTGCCTTCCATAGAAAAAGGAAGCACTGCCGATCTGGTCATTGCGGATATAGATAAAAAGTGGACTGTAGAGCCTGAGAAGCTCCATTCAAAGTCCCACAATACAGTTTTCAAGGGAATGACTCTTACAGGAAAGCCTCTCGTTACAATATCCAAGGGAGTCATCCGTTACGATTCAAGAAACTAATAATCATTTTCAAGGAGGAAAAAATATGTCATTTGACAGACTTATCAAGAAGATCATCGAACTGAAAAATCCTACAGTGGTAGGCCTTGATCCTAAGCTGGACTATGTTCCTGAGTTTATAAAGCGCCGTTACCTTGACAGCGACGGCTGGACACTCAAGGCTGCTGCAAAGGCAATATTCGACTTCAATCAGGCTATAATCGATGAGATACACGATGTAGTCCCTGCAATTAAACCGCAGGCTGCTTATTATGAGATGTACGGCCACTACGGCATCAGAACTCTTGAAAAGACTATCCGCTACGCAAAGCTCAACGGTATGTTCGTTATGACTGACGGAAAGAGAAACGATATCGGTGCTACAATGGAGGCTTATACAAATGCTCACCTCGGCACAGTTACTATCGGTGACAGCGAGATAGAGCCATTCGGCGCTGATGCCCTCACAGTCAACGGCTACCTGGGTACAGACGGTATCGCTCCTCTCCTTAAGGTATGCAAAGACAAGGACAAAGGAATTTTCGTCCTTGTAAAGACCTCCAACCCATCATCCGGTGAGTTACAGGATATGAAGCTTGCTGACGGCCGCACCATTTACGAGTGCATGGGCGATATGTGTGAGAAGTGGGGAGAGGATACAAGAGGCGAGTACGGCTACTCAGCAGTAGGTGCTGTTGTAGGCGCTACATATCCGGAAATGCTCACTGAGCTGAGACAGAGACTGCCCCACACAATGTTCCTCGTTCCCGGCTACGGAGCTCAGGGCGGCGGTGCAGAAGGCCTCAAGGGCGGCTTTGATGCCAACGGTCTTGGCGCTGTCGTAAATTCCTCACGTGCAGTTATGTGCGCTTACAAGAAGGAAGAATGCGATGAGAGAGATTTCGCAAAGGCTGCAAGAAGAGAAGTCATCCGCATGAGGGATGATATCTGTCAGTACATAAACCTCTGAGATAAGCAGCATTTCCATGAATAAAAAAATTACTTTGGCGCTTGTACTGACAATGATATGTATGAGCGGATGCGGAAATGTTTCCGGCAGCAGTTCGGAGGATACTGATGCTGCGGTAGCCGTTGAACAGGTGATTGAGCCTGAGGATACAAGCGAGGCAGAGCAGGGCTGTAGATTCAGAAATGCTTCTGCTGAAGAAGAAAAAAAGATGTGGGAACGCCAATATGCCGGTGAATGGATATATGGTGTTGACGAAATTGGCGGTGAAAATGAGTATGCGCTTTTTCTCGGAAAGGTGATAGCACGTTTCGGCAGGAATGATTCGCTCAGTTCAGATTGGGAGAATATGTATTCCTATCCTATAGTAGTTGAAAGTGAACAGGGGGAGGAACTGCTTATTGAGATATATCATGGCTCCGGCGGTCCGTCATATTCGATTCCCACTGATTTCAAGGATGATGAGGAAAAAGAAAAATATGAGCAGGCTGCAAAGGCTCTCGTAGAATATATCCAGAGTGCAGAGCCGGCAGACTATGAACTGGATACCAAATACGAAGATGCTTCTGTGTGGATAAAATATTCTGTTAAGAATGGAGTACCTTCATATACTGATTCATTTCTGGAAAAGTGCAAAGCTATCGAGAAGAAATATGGCAAGGACTTTATAGATAATCTGGATATGTACGAATGGTCGCGTGTTATGTATGCCTATGACCATGATATACCAGTTGAAACAATAATAGAAATGGATGACAGGGAATACGAAAACCTTACAGAAAGCAAAGATCTTGAAACGTCAAAAAAGTTATTTGCTGAAAGCACAGGCGAATCATATGATATTATAAAAGATATGGATGCCTATGATTTTAATAGATACAGTATGGCTTTTAATAGCGGTTTAGATTATGAAGATATAAAAGATATGTCGCTTGCAGAAATTCGTGAACTTCTTCAACAATCTGCTATGGAGAATGGAATACTGGATTCATAGTTGAAATTGTTTGCATAAAAATTGACCTGAAGGCGGCCAATGCCGTCTTGAAATAATTCTCCGCACAATGGCGTGCGGAAGAAATAATACATCAACTATCCGACCTCTAACAACAACAAGGAGGAATAAAAATGTCATTATTCAACATGGGCGAAAAAGCCTATCTCATGCTTGCCGACGGACAGGTGTTCGAGGGCAGGAGCTTCGGTGCAAAGGGCACCGTTATCGGTGAGGTAGTATTCACTACCGGCCTTACCGGCTATCAGGAGACACTTACCGATCCCAGCTATTACGGCCAGATAGTCACCCAGACCTTCCCGCTTATCGGAAACTATGGTGTGAACTCTCAGGACAACGAATCCGCAAAGTCCTACGTTACCGGATATATCGTGCGTGAGTGGTGCAATGCTCCGTCGAATTTCCGCTGTGAGGGAAACATCAACGATTTCCTGAAGGAGCACAATATAGTGGGCATCAACGGTATCGACACACGCTGCCTGACACGTACTATCCGTGAAGTCGGCGTAATGAACGGCGTTATCACTACAGAGGATGTTTACTCGAAGAAGGACGAGCTGCTTGAAAAGATAAAGGCTTTCTCTGTTAAGGACGCTGTAAAGTCTGTCACCAACACCGAGACACTGACCTATGAGCCGGAGAAAAAGAAGTACCGTGTGGTGCTGTTCGATTTCGGCTACAAGCGCAATATCCGTCAGGAGCTCATCAATCGAGGATGTGAAGTAATTGTCGTGCCTGCAAACACCACAGCAGAGCAGGTGAAGGCTATCGCACCGGACGGCATCATGCTCTCCAACGGCCCCGGAGATCCGGCAGAGAATGTTGAAATAATTGAGAACATAAAGGAGATAGAAAAGCTGGGCATACCGATATTCGGCATATGTCTCGGCCATCAGCTCATGGCGCTTGCCAACGGCGGACGCACTGAGAAGCTGAAATACGGCCACAGAGG
>LVAK01000065.1 GCA_001604035.1 Clostridiales bacterium Firm_05 | reverse complement strand
ATCTTCACTACTGCTGTTGCAGTTGTAGTCGTCGTAGTAGTTGTTGTGGTGGTCGTCGTTGTACTTGTGGTTGTTGTCGTGGTAGTTGTAGTTGTGGTGGTAGTTGTAGTTGTTGTAGTGCTGGTGGTTGTTGTGGTAGTTGTTGTAGTGCTGGTTGTGGTAGTTGTTGTAGTGGTAGTTGTTGTAGTGCTGGTAGTTGTGGTTGTAGATGTTGTTGTGGTTGTTGTACTTGTAGTAGTTGATGTTGTAGTTGTTGTGCTTGTTGTTGTAGATGTTGTGGTTGATGTTGTTGTGCTGGTAGTTGTAGATGTAGTGCTTGTTGTAGTTGTTGTGGTAGAGGTTGTTGTAGTTGTAGTTGTTGAAGTTGTAGTATGGTTGATCATTCTTACATCTTCGTCAACTTCCTCAGTAGCTGTAACCTTACCGTTTGTGATAGTGATCGAAATGTCTTCTGCCTTAACATAACCTGCGGGAACTTCATCCTCGCTGAGGATGTACTCACCGTCAAGCAGACCTCTGAGAACCTTAGGATTCTCTTCGGATGTATTCCATGATACTGAACCGTCGATCCAGATAGCATCACCAGGCATATTTGCCGGCTTTGTCTCATCCTTGGCAGAGATCATTGTAAGTGTAAGCTTAGCGTTCTTGTCTGTCGGGAGAAGTGTCTCGCCGTCATCGTCGAACTTGCTTATCTTGATCTTGGAGATCTTATTTGTGACCTCTATAGTATTGTCGGTTACATCTGCGATCTTTCCATCCTCGCCGATCACGAACTCCTTAAGAACTGCGTCCTTAGGAGCTACATATCCGGCAGGAGCCTCGGTCTCAACCAGTTTGTATGTCTTACCGACTTCAAGCTTGCTGATATCCCATTCTTCTGTTGCAGATGATGTCCACTTAAGTTCCTTTTCGTCGATTGAAACGATCTTATCAGTTTCGTCACGGATCTCAAGCTTTGCACCGCTTATCATTTCCTTGCTGTCAGCATCGAGCTTCTTTATCTTGACATTCGTTGCAGCGTCTGTCATTTCGATAAGAGCGATCTCTCCGTCAACAGCTTCGCCGTTGAGCTTTGTGAGCTTGCCGTCCTGTACCTCGAAGGTGATAGGATCAGCGATTATGTATCCCTTAGGAGCATTGATCTCTGAGAGAGTATATGTACCGTTGGGGATATTCTTGATCTGAACAGCACCTTCGCCGGATACCCATGTGAGTACCTTGCCCTTGCCGTTCATTACGTTTACGTCTTCGTCACCGATAACGCTTCTCTCACCGAATACAACATCTTCTGTGCCGTTCTTTCCGGTAAGTGTAAGAGTAGCGCCAGCAAGTCCGCTTCCGCTGCCCTTCTTCATGATGCTGAGCGCACCAAGAGGAGTATCGGTAACATTGATAGTATTGTCTGTGATCTCAGTATCTGTGATCACGCCGTTGTCAACTGTGAACTTTACTGTTGAAGCCTTTGCATATCCCTCAGGAGCCTTTGTCTCAACGAGGTAATATGTACCGTCGCCAAGTCTTTCGATCTCAAAGGAAGCGTCAGATGAAAGTTTCTTTACAGCTGTTGAAGCGTCATCCTCAGCAGTTCTGATCTCAAACTCTGCGCCTTCAAGAGGAGACTTGCCGTCTTCCTTGAACTTATTGATCCTGATAACAGAGATCTTGTCAGTGATAACGATATTTCCATTTTTGTCAACATAGGAATCGCCTGTTGTTGAAGCTGTTCCCGGAGTTACCTTACCGTTCTCAACTGTGAACTCAAAGTCTGATACTACTGTGAATCCGTCGGGAGCGGCCTCCTCTACGAGAGTATACTTACCGTCCTTCAGGCCTTCAAACTCTGTGCTGTTGCCGGTGAATGTGTAGCTGTTGTTCTTGATATCCTCAGCTGTGATAGCCTTGCCGTTCACCTTTACTCCCTCAAGCTTCTCGCCCTTGATAGTAAATGTAGCCTGCTGCTTCTCATCTGCGGAATCGAGCTCGACCTCTGCACCTGTTCCGTCAATAGCCTTCTTGTCGATCTTGACTGTTGAGATCTTATCTGTGATAATGATGTTTCCGTTCTCGTCAACGTAAGAATCACCTGTTGTTGAAGCTGTTCCGGCAACTGCCTTACCATCAACGATAGAGAACTCAAAGTCTGATACTACTGTGAATCCGTCAGGAGCAGTCTCCTCTACGAGAGTATACTGACCGTCCTTCAGGCCTTCGATATTTGTGCTGTTGCTTGTGAATGTGTAGCTGGTCTTGTTCTCTTCTGTGATAGCCTCACCGTTTACAAGAACGCCTGTGAGGTCTTTACCCTTGAGAGTGAACTTAGCCACCTGGCTTTCGTCGCTGCTGTCGAGAGTTACCTCGGCGCCAGTACCGTCGATAGCCTTCTTGTTGATCTGAACAGTTGAGATATCGTCTGTTGCAACGATAGTCTTTTCGTCTCTTGCAAGGATAGAGGAATTGCCGGTTGTAACGGTCTCTGCACCATCCTTGATAACGCCGTTCTCGATCTCGAATGTGAACTTTGTTGTTACTCTGCTGAATCCATCAGGAGCTGCTGTCTCTTCGAGCTCGTACTTACCGTCCTTGAGTCCCTTAAATACAGCGTCATTGCTCTTGAATACTATTGTATCAGTATCCTCTGCAATGAATGCCTCCTCACCCTTAGGCTGTACAGATACGCCGCTGAGTGAAGAACCTGCTGCTGCGTCAGTTCCCTCTATCATCTTGAGAGTGAATTCTGCCTTGTTATCATCAGCAAGCGGCTTTGAGCCGAATGCTTCCTTGCTGATCTCGATCGTTGATATATCGTCAAGGATAAGGATTGTACCGTCCTCCTTGATCTCGACCTTGCCTGTTGTAGTAGGAACTTCCTTAACAACGACATTGCCTTCAGCGATCTCAAATGTAAACTTGGAAACTACAGTATATCCGTCAGGAGCGGTCTCCTCGATAAGAGTATATGTGCCGTCCTTCAGGCCTTCAAACTTAGTTTCGTTGCTCGTGAATGTGTATGCGCCGTTCTCGATATCCTCAGCTGTTATAGCTGTATCATTTACAAGAACGCCCTCAAGGTCATCGCCCTTGATAGTGAACTTAGCAACCTGCTTTGCATCAGTGCTGTCATAATCAGAACCGTCTATCTTCTTCTTATCGATAACGATAGTTGAGATATCATCTGTAGCAATGATATTGCCGTCTTCTGATACACTGATCTTGGAGTTGCCTGTTGTTGCAGTTGTGCTTGATACGATCTTACCGTCCTCAACAACGAATTCAAAATCTGTTGTGACCTTTTTGTAGCCCTCGGGAGCAGTTACCTCAGTAAGAGTATAGGTACCGTCCTTAAGTCCCTCGAAGGTCGCATCGTTGCTTGTGAATGTATAAGTATCAGTATCATCGAGGGTGATCTTTGATCCGCCCTTAGGCTGGATAGTAACACCGCCGAGTGAAGGAGCTGTTGTGTCGTCATCGTCAGCATCCTTTGTCATCTTAAGTGTGAAGGTCGCCTGATTGTCATCAGCCAGAGGCTTTGAACCAAGAGCTTCCTTGCTTACGTTTATAGTGGATATCTTATCTGTAACGATGATATTTCCGTCCTCATCTATCTCAACATCACCTGTTGTAGAAGCTGTGCCCGGAATTGTCTTACCGTCAACTATGGAGAACTCGAAATCAGATACTACCTTTGTGAATCCGTCCGGAGCAGTCTCCTCTCTGAGGATATAGTCGCCGTCCTTCAGGCCTTCAAATGTTGTATTATTTCCGGTAAATGTGTATCCGTTATCAACGATGTCCTCAGCAACAAGGATCTTATTTCCGATCTTGACGCCAACCAGCTTGCCGTCCTGCTTACTTATAATAGTAAATTTAGCCTGCTGCTTAACATCGCTGTCATCGAGCTCAACGATCGCACCTGAACCGTCAACTGCACTCTTATTGATATTTACAGTAGAGATCTTATCAGTTGCAACGATCTTCTTTGTTCCGTCAGCCGCTATCACTGTCTTGGTTTCACCGCTTGTGCCTAATGTGCTTGACTCAGTGATGATTCCGTCCTTGATAACGAACTGGAATGTAGTTGTAACTCTCTCGAAGCCCTCCGGAGCAGTTACCTCAGTAAGAGTATATGTACCGTCCTTAAGGCCTTCAAATATAGTATCGTTGCTCTTGAATGTGAAGCTGTTATCAGTAAGCTTATCAGAAGTTATTTCCTCACCGTTTACCTTTACTCCCTCAAGGCCTGTGCCTGTAAGAGTAAACTCTGCCACCTGTGAAGCATCCTCACTGTCAAGTGTTATCTCGCTGCCGGATCCGTCAATAGCCTTTTTGCTGATCTGGATGGTAGAGATATCATCTGTAACAACGATCTTGCTGCTGCCTGATTCTGCTTCGATCTTTGAATTGCCGTCTGTAACAACATTTCTGTTCTTGATAACGCCGTTGTATACAGTAAACTCAAAGTTTGTTGTTACCTTCTGGTATCCGTCAGGAGAAGCTACCTCTGTGAGAACATAGTCTCCGTTCTTAAGACCAACGAAGGTTGCGTTGTTAGCTGTGAATGTGTAGCTGTTATCTTCATATCCCTCAGTATCAGCAGCGATAGTAACATCGCCTACCTTAACGCCGAGAAGGTTGTCAGCAGTTACGCTCTTAAGAGTGAATGTCGCCTTATTATCATCTGCAAGAGGCTCTCCGCCGAAAGTCTTCTTATCGAGGCTTATGGTTGAGATTTTATCTGTGATGATGATATTTCCGTTTTCATCAACTCTTGACTCACCTGTTGTAGAAGCTGTGCCTGCAACTGCCTTACCGTCTGCAACTGTAAAATCAAAGTTGGAGATAGTTGTAAAGCCGTTTGGAGCCACATACTCTACCAATGTGTATGAGCCATTCTTGAGGCCTTCAAATGTTACGTTATTTCCGGAGAACATATAGCTTCCGGTAGCTGCTTCATCAGCAGTTATAACGTGATCTCCGACCTTAACTCCCTCAAGGTTGCTGCCCTTGAGATAGAATGTAGCCTTGTTGCCGCTGTCGAGCTCGATATCCTCGGAATTCTCATTGACAGCCTTCTTGTTAAGGACTACCTTGGATGTCTTGTCAGTAACAAGAATCCTGCCGTCCTCTGTGAGAGTTGCTTCGCCCTCATTAGCCGGTGTAACGCTTGTCACCTTACCGTTAGGCATAATGCCTACCGAGCCGGAAACCTCAAAAGTGAAATCTCCGATAGCTGTGAATCCGTCAGGAGGTGTGATCTCAGAGACCTTGTACTTACCGTCCCTCAGTCTCTCAAATGCGATCTCATTGCCTGTGAATTCATATTTGCCGTCTGTAAGATCAGTATTCTTGACCTGATAGTTGTTTACAGTAATACCTGAAACCGTTGCGCCGTCAAGGCCTTCAATAGTGAAGGTAGCGCTGTTGGTTCCGAGAGAAACTGTCTCGCCGGCTGCATTGACAGCAGTCTTTGTGAGGATTATCTTCTCATAACGTGTATTTATGAGCGAAGCTTCCTTGGAAGCTGCTCCGTCATCGCTGTCTCCGCCATCGGTGATAACGCCGTCCTTGATAACGATAGTCTTTACAGTTTCCAGTTTCTTGTAGCTGCCGGGAGCTGAGTTTTCAACGAGCTCATAGGTTCCGTCCATAAGTCCCTTGAATGACTTTGGATTTTCATCCTTGGTATTCCATACCACTGACTCGCCCTCAGCTATAGTATCAGCACCGCTGATAGTTACAGTGCCCTTGCTTGTATCAGCCTGAACGAATCTCAGTTCAAGCTCTGCTCCGTTGGCAGCTGCTCCGGCACCCAGACCTCCAGGACCTCCAGGACCTACAGGGCCCATGCCTGTAGGAGTAGTATTTGGTTTTCTGTCAAAATACTTGTAGATCTTGACCTCGGAGATCTTATCTCCGACATTTATCTGACTTCCGTCAGCGGATACTGTTATCTCGCCGTCAGAATAAACATCTGCCAGTGAGACCTTACCGTCTTCATCAACATCGAATGTGAATGTAGTATTTACCTTCTCATATCCGTTTGGTGAAGCAGTTTCTTTGAGAGTATATCTGCCTGCCGGGAGGTTATTGATCTCGATCTGTCCGCCGACAAATTCAAATGTTCCGTCACTTGAAAGCTCTGCCTTCTTGTTTACGAGAACGTCATCAGCGACTGTAAGGGAGGTCTCTTCACCCTTGGCATTTATCTTATACTCTGTTCCGTCAGAAAGGATTATAGTATAATTACCCTGAGTGAATCCGTCAACGAGGAGCTTGTCGCCGTTGATGGTTCCTCTGTACTCATACTTATTAGTAACGCTGTTGCGGGTTGCAAGAGAGGAGATATCTGCTCCGTCTGCCATGAAATAGGAAAGGTCATTTCCTATTATAGTATATCCTGTGCCTGAAGTGCAGCCGCTGATTTCAAGAGCTTTGTAGTTCTTGGAAGCATCGCCTTCAGTAATGGCTGTGTCTGCGCTCTTGACATTTGCTCTGAGTGAAGCAAGCTCCTCAGGCTTTCCTGCATATACATTTGCTAATGAGGAACCGTCAGCCTTGCTGAGCACGAACTTTGCACCTTCGACCACATCAGACGTTATAGCGCCATCCTCTGAGAGGTTCTTGCTTATCCTGAAAGCAGTCTGCTTATCAGGAGTTTCGTCCTTGGAGTTTGTAACGTCGATAACAACATCCTGACCGCCAACAAGTCCGTTGTTTTCATAGGATGTTTCGTAATCTTCCACAGGCTCTTCTACGATGTAGTAGAACCATGTGAAGCCGTCGTCATTGAGCTTTGGCAGGTCTTCCCATTTATATGACCATGCGTTGCCAGCGTTCAATGTCTGGGTATCGACCTTTTCGCACTGAAGAGCATAAACTTCGGAAACTGGGCCCCCGTCTATTGATACTACATTGCCTTCGCTATCGATAGAGAACTTGATTCCCCTGTCGAACTTATCCTTGTTGTCTTCCTTATACGGGAAGCCGATCCAGAATGTATCGTTGTATGTGTCGGTCTCATTGAGCTTTGTGAGAAGCGCATCGGAGACCTTTATAGCCTTTGTCTCGGGATCGAAAGTAAAGATATCATTATAATCCTTAAATTCGTAGTGAGTTCCCTCTTCGTCATTGATCTTTTCGGCATTGATAACGCCGATAGAATAATCATCGAAGGAATATCTGAGCTTTCTGTCGCCTATTCCGTTGATATTCTGTAAAATATCGCCGTTGTCTCTGGGCTCACCCTTCTTATCACCGCTTGTTTCGAGAGCACGGATGAACAGCTTGATATCGTTGTTCGGCTCTACGTTTTCATCATACTTATAGCCTTCCGGAAGATCATTGTTCTTCGGAACTGTCTCCTCAAAGAGAGCTGAATTCTTCCAGAGCTCAGCCAGGGCGTTGGCACGGTTTTCGTCCTCTGTCCTCAGGCCTTCTTCGTATCTTGTTTTTTCAGCATCAGCCATATCTGCAAGCCTGCTGAGATCAACATCGCCTGTGATAGTACGGTAAAGAGTTACCCTTACCTCATCAGCTGAATGAAGCTCATTGCCGTCGCTCCATGTCTTGTCAACTGTGATATCGCCTTCTGTCTTGTCGCTGAGAGGCTGCATGAAGTAGGCCATATGAGTTTCGCCCTCAACAGTAACATCCTGGGCAATGAATGTACCGTTGGTATTGTTTACATGGAGGTCGATGTCGGGAGCGAGTATAGAGTTTGTAGAAAGGCCTACATTTACTCTGAGTCCCGGCTCATTGTCAACACACTCGGGAGCGTGTGCGAAATTGAGAAGTACGTTGGTACCGTTAACAACAGTTCCCTCACCGTTCTTGATCTCAAGTTTGTCAGCACCTGCAACGTCAGCGATGGATATATCCGCTGTTTCGATGCCGTAATACTCGATATTTCTTGAATAATTCTCGAAATCAAAGGTATCGCCTTCAAATCCGTCGAGATCAATGTTAAAGATGAGTGACTGGTTGCCATTGATTCTGGTACCCATTACTTCGACAGGATTTCCGTCCTTATCGGTATAAGTCGTCATGTGCTCCTCAAGGTTGAGGCCGAGGATATGTATCTTACAGTGATCCGCACCGCCCTGAGAATTGAGGAAATCCTCCGGTTTGAGGTTAATGACATTCTCGCCCTCGGGATTCAGCCAGATGTAGATATCCCTGTCGTTATCAGTAGTATCAACTATCTGATAATTTTTGACGCTGTTAGGCTTATTGGCAAAATTATCAGAAAGTGCATCGTAGTATGTCTCCAGCTCCTCAAAATTCATGAAGTTCTCTGTCCAGTGGCCCATATAGGAAGGAACATCAGCATTGCTGTTCATGTCTATCTTATTATGTTCCGTATCGTACAGATTGAACTTCATCTTATCCGAAGGATAAGCGAGCTTGCCATCTTCAGGGATCTGAGCGTAGAGCTCATAGTCCGCAGGAATGACCACGTCTGAGATATTGTTCAGCGTAACAACGTTTGTATCCCACTGCTGGCCGACTACGTTTACGAGTCTTCCGATGTACTGGTTTGGAGAGGCGTTTCCACCGATGACTGTCGGAGCAGCCACGTTACCGTTTGTATGCTTGTCGACAGTAGCACTGTCGAATGCGAAGATATGGAAATCTCCCGCAATACCAAGCGGGCCGCCACGATACCACCTTGAACTTTCATAGCCCATGTTCAAGAGCGGCAATCCGTCTTTATCATGCGGTGTGCCGTCAGAAGCTGCATTAGCAACCTTCGGTTTGACCAGTGATCCGTCACGCAGTCCGGGTATCAAACCATCGAGATTGCAGGTGTACGTCACCGCCAGAACCGCCGAGGTAACACCGCTTATCAAGCGTTTCCCCATTGATTTTTTCATGGTTCTTCATCCTTTCTTAAATATTTTTAACATAAACTCCGCCGACTTCCGCCTTTTCATCTGCTTGTACGCAGGAATAAGGCATTATCTATTAATTTATGTAATACTATTATATCATATTCATATACAAATTGCAATATTTCACCATTGTTTCCCGTTTCATAATTAATAGAATTTTTTTTGAAATATTTGTGTATATTGACAACAGATTTCTGGCTGTAATCCTGCAAATAAAGCATTTTAACAAAGCAGCCATATTTTTTGATAATAAATATTGCTA
>LVAK01000064.1 GCA_001604035.1 Clostridiales bacterium Firm_05 | reverse complement strand
TAAACATTCTATATAAGTACCACACTTAATGAAGGAGGGCGTTATTCAGAGTGAAAAGCCCATGTCGATAAGCATTGTTTTGTCAGAGCTTATATCATTTCCTGAGGTTGTCAGCATATCGCCGGTTATAGTTGAATCTGCACCGGAGAGAAATGCCTGCTTTCCGCAGTCCCTCATAAGATCACGTCCTGCGGCGAGACGGATATTTGCCTCAGGGAGTATATAACGGAATATAGCTACAGTCCGCAGGATATCGTCCTCTGACAGTCTTTTAAGGCTGTCAAATGGAGTGCCCTTTATTGGCATGAGTGCGTTTATCGGAACGGAGCGGACGCCAAGTCCGGCAAGTGTATCTGCCATATCTATCCTGTCCTCCCATGTCTCGCCCATGCCGATGATGCCGCCGGAACAGACTTCAAGTCCTGCCGCCTGAGCACGCTTTATACAAGCTATCTTGTCATCGAATGTATGGGAAGTACATATATTTGGAAAATTTCTGCGAGAGGTCTCGATATTGCAGTGGTAGCGCTTTACTCCAGCCTCACGGAGACGGCGGAACTGTTCGTCTGTAAGGAATCCGTGGGAGCCGCAAAGCTCGATATCGCATTCATCGTTCATTTTTTTATATGCGGAAACGGCTTTTTCAAAGTCGCTGCCGCTGAGGGTACGGCCGGCGGTGACAATTGAAAAGCGGTGTACACCTCGCTCTGCATTATGTCTGCATTCTGCGAGGATATCCTCCTCATCAAGAAAGCCGTATTCGTTGATACCTGTGCAGTTATGTGCGGACTGAGCACAGAACTTGCAGTTTTCAGAGCATCTGCCGCTGCGTCCGTTGATTATGCTGCAAAGGTCAACATGATCGCCGCAGAGTGCCCGGCGTATCTGATCTGCGCCAACGCAGAGCTTTTCAAGATCGGCAGTAATGAAGAAGGACTTGTCCTCGCCGCTTGTAAGTCTTCTGCCGGCGATTATTTCATTTGAAAGTTTAAGTATATCCATGCTGTCCTCCTTATGCGTGAAGTCTTTCCATGCGCTTCATTATTGGGATGAGCCTGTGACCAAGGAAGGCTATCAGCACACAGATCAATACGTCTGCCGGAAGTGGGAGCAGGCATATGCTCAGCAGCTTCCATGTTCTTACGGAGGAGCCCAGCCAGAAGCGGTTTATCGCCCAGCAGTAGACTATGCCCATTGCGAAAATGAGTATCAGACCGGCAAGACATCCGATGAGCAGTCTTTTGACTGTAGGCTCTCCGTTGTGAGCGATGGTGCCGGTAATGTAAGCGCCCAGCATGAAGCCGATTATGTAGCCGAAGGTGGGCTGGAGGACGTATCCTACACCGCCGCCGCCAGTGAATACCGGCAGTCCTATGAGTCCGAGGATGATGTATACTCCTACGGCAGCAGCTCCTTTTTTGCCGCCGAGAAGAACTCCGGCCATGGTGGTGAATACCACCTGTAGGGTTATGGGACAGATAGGGAGCTGTATCTTTATGAAGGCTCCTACTATAATAAGGGCGGTGAACAGTGATATCATAGTAATGTCTCGTGTTTTCATATTTTATCTCCTTTCGGTCAGTACACATATTATAGCACGGTTCACACAACTTGTCAACCATATTTTTGGAATAGGTTGACAAAGTGGTGCCAAAAAAGCGGATGACCATTGGCCGTCCGCTTAGAATACATTGATTATTGATGTTTTATCAGATGGATGTGCTCGTTTTGTATGCAGTACAGTGTTATAATAAAGGCGATATATCAGTGCTGCTCCATTTCTATCTGAGGAGCTTCGGGGAGGGAAAGAAGCCCGGACTCTATCTGACGGATAGTATCGCTGTAGCCTTCGCTTATCCTTCTTTCGGCGCTGGAACGGCTGAAATCAAGAGTGCCGTCCATAAAGCCGCCCTGCTCCTTCTCCGGGGATATATGTATGAATCCGGCATCCGGGAAGCGCTGGCGAAAGGACTCCTTTTTAGCTTCTGTACACTGTTCAAGGTGAACGACGATGAATTTTCGCCAGCCTGTATCGTAGAGCGGTGCAGCAGGGATATTGTCAGTAAGTCCGCCGTCGATGTACTGCTCGCCGTTGACGGTCTGAGGCGGAAAGATGAAGGGTATAGCCGAGGATGCGAGCAGTATCTCTGTGACCTCACGGGGCTCATGTTTGTTCAGCAGAAACGAACTGCGCCGCATATCGTTTTTTCTGGTGCAGGTAACATAGCAGGGGATAGTGCTGCTGCTTATCTTTTCAGGGATGCCGCTGTCTTTTATCAGTGCTTCAAGGCCGTCCTTTGAGAAGAAACCGCCGTTATTTGCGCCGAGAATGACGGACAGCATTTCCTGAATGCCGCCGCCCTGACCGGAAAGAAGGCCTGCTATACCGGCATAGGGATCTGTTTTCCTTCCGGTGAGCACCTTATCTTTTGAAAGATCTGTCCAGAGCTTTTCTGCCGTTTCAAGTTCTCCTATAGCGAACATTGCGGCGTTCAGCGCTCCGACTGACGAGCCGGAGACTGCTCCTATGGGAAGGCTGCACTTTTCGCTGAGTGCTTTCCATACTCCTATTTCATATGCACCTTTGCCGCCGCCGCCGGCAAAGACAAGTGCGAATTTGTTATCAATCATAAGCTTATCTCCTTTTCTCTATTATAGCATATATGCCGGATTTTGTCACCATGATTCCTGGAAAATGATTTCGGGGAAGTACCTTCCTTCAGAAAGGTACTTCCCCGATAGATACGTGCATACCGTTTATATCGAGCCGCAGATCATTTTGCGGCAGCGGCTTTTTCAAGCTCATCGGCTCTGACAAGGGCAGTGTCGATATGGCTGCAGAAGTTGTCCTTGCCGACACGCTCAACAAGTCCGGCCTTTTCCATAGCGTGCATAGGCTGTTCGTTTACGTGGGAGAATACAACCTTGACGTTGTGGCGCTCACAGCGCTTTACGATACGCATAAG
>LVAK01000063.1 GCA_001604035.1 Clostridiales bacterium Firm_05 | reverse complement strand
ACTCTCAGCTTTATAAGCTCTCTCTTGCGGAGTGCCTCGGAAATATCCTTGCACATAGCCTCTGTAACTCCGCCCTTGCCTATCTGATAGATAGTTTCATATGTTGATGCTATACCTCTGAGGTAAGCTCTCTGCTTGCTTGTAAGCATATTATTCACCATATCTTTCCTTTAACAGATCGTACAGCGCTCTCATAGCTGCACCTCTGTGACTTATCGCATTTTTCTCGTCTGCACTCATTTCCGCAAGTGTGCGGCTTCCGTAAAGGAATACCGGATCGTAGCCGAAGCCGTTGTCTCCCCGCTTTTCAGTGCTTATCCTGCCCTCGCAGCTTCCTGTTACTACATCAAGGCATTCGTAATCCATGAATACCAGCCAGCACTCAAAACGTGCGGAGCGTTCATCCTCCGGAACATCTTTAAGCTCTTCAAGGAGCTTGTCACATTCCTCACCCTTGGGAGCATATCTTGCCGAATGCACTCCCGGTCTTCCGCCGAGAGCGTCAACGCAGAGACCACTGTCGTCTGCGATAACGGGAAGGCCTACGATATCGTATACCGTCTGCGCCTTTATAACCGCATTTTCTTCAAAGGATTCGCCGTTTTCGTCAGCCTCAACGTCAGCGCCGGCTTCCCTCTGTGAGATCACCTCTATGCCAAGGGGAGCAAGTATCTCTCTTGCTTCCCTGAGCTTATTTGCGTTGTTGGTAGCCATTACCAGCTTCTCAATCATCGTATTCATCCTTTCTGCCGAACAGTCGGCTGAAGAAGCCCTTCTTCTTTTTCTTTTCAGGCTCTTCCTCGGCATCCTCAGAGTCCTCATCCTCTTCGTCTATCTCATCCTCGTAGAACTCTTCATCTTCGTCATTGTATTCTTCGCCGGACTCATCGTCGTACTCGTCATCATCGGACTCATCTTCGTCTTCATACTCTTCTTCATCATCCTCGTCGAAGTCATCCATGTAGTTTGTATTGTAGGTGTAGCCCTCGACCTGTATCATGCCCTCAGGTTCATCCTCATCGTCCTCGTCATCAGCAAGCTCTGCATTCTTGGCTCTGAGGTACTGCTCAAGAGCTTCTCTTGCGCCTTCTTCGTCGTCCTCATCGTCGTCATCGTCATACTCGTCTTCGTCCTCATCAGAGTCTTCATCGTCATACTCATCTTCGGAATCGTCATACTCTTCATCGTATTCCTCATCCTCGTACTCTGTATCCTCAGTGATATCCTCTGTCTCTTCGTCTTCATCCTCAAAGTCATTGTCACTGAACAGTGCCTGTACAAAGGTCTTGCTGTCAAACGGCTGGAGATCATCGATCTTCTCGCCGACACCGATGA
The DNA here is from genome assembly GCA_001604035.1 of Clostridiales bacterium Firm_05. GTDB lineage: Bacteria > Bacillota > Clostridia > Oscillospirales > Ruminococcaceae > Ruminococcus. The sequence goes on along the minus strand of LVAK01000063.1, from coordinate 859 downwards.
GCTTTACAGGTATGCCAAGCTCATTCTTTATTGAGATAACGATACCGCCCTTTGCTGTACCGTCAAGCTTTGTGAGTACGATACCTGTAATAGGAGCAGTCTCACTGAACAGCTTTGCCTGATTAACTGCATTCTGTCCGGTAGTCGCATCAAGTACCAGAAGTACCTCTCGTGAGCACTCCCCTGCCTTGTTGTCGATGATACGGTTTATCTTGGCAAGCTCATCCATGAGGTTCTTCTTGTTGTGGAGACGGCCTGCTGTATCGATTATGACAACATCACATTCCCTTGCCTTTGCAGCTTCCAGTGCGTCGTATACTACAGCGCCGGGATCAGAGCCCTCAGCGTGCTTTACCAGCTCAACGCCTGCACGGTCTGTCCATACCTCAAGCTGATCTATAGCTGCGGCACGGAAGGTATCGGCTGCTGCGACCAGCACCTTCTTGCCCTCGTTCTTGAACTGATAGCAGAGCTTTCCGATAGTAGTGGTCTTTCCTGCACCGTTTACACCGATAACCATTATCACTGCCGGTGACTGTGTAAGGTCAAGGCCGGTGTCATCGCCCATTATCTCGCCGATGACTTCCTGTATAAGATCCATTATCTCATTCGGATCAGTAATGCCACGCTCCTTGATCTTCTTTCTGAGCTCGTCGCATATCTGCTCTGAAGTCTCAACGCCGATATCACTCATTATCATAGCTTCTTCAAGCTCTTCAAACAACTCCTCATCTATTTTGGTGAAGGAGTTGAATATTCTTTTCAATCTGCCCAGAAAGCTGTCCTTAGTCTTTCTGAGTCCTGCTGCGATCTTAGCAAAAATTCCCATAACAATTCCAATCTGCCCATAAGGGCTGTT
>LVAK01000062.1 GCA_001604035.1 Clostridiales bacterium Firm_05 | reverse complement strand
GCGTAGTTTACATGGATGAGTATGTGAACTATATCGTAAAGACTCTCGGCGATTCCACAACAGATAAGGGCATACAGGGCTACAGCCTTGATAATGAGCCTGTTCTCTGGAACGATACACATCCGCTCATGCATCCCGATGAGGTCAGCAACAGCGAGCTTATCTCAAAGTCTATCGAACTGGCTAAGGTGGTCAAGGACATCGATCCCAATGCTGAGATCTTCGGACCTGCTTTCTGGGGCATCCTGCCCTGTGCTCAGGCTGGTGAGGGCGAGAAGTATCAGGATCCTGACTGGCAGAAGGTGAAGAACGATTATACCAGCTACCTTGGCTACTACCTCGACCAGATGGCTAAGGCTGAAAAGGAAAACGGCAAGCGACTCCTTGATGTTATCGATATACACTACTATGCTCAGGACTGCTCGACTGATGATTCAAGATTACAGGCTGCAAGAAGTCTCTATGATCCGTCCTACGTTGAGAACAGCTGGCTCCAGCCCGGCTGGGGAAAATACTTCCCTGTCCTTCCGTGGCTGAAAAACACCGTTGACCAGTACTATCCCGGCACAAAGATCGCTATATCTGAGTACAACGTTGCTGATATCGGAAATGAGAAGAACGTTGGCAAGACATCTGTATCAGCTATCGCAGAGGCAGAGGCACTCGGTGCTTTTGCCATGAATGATGTATATTTTGCTACCTACTGGGGAACCCTCCCGGAGGCTCCCTATGTTGAGTCAGCTATCAACCTTTATACAAATTACGACGGAAAGGGAGCTTCATTCGGAGATACTCTCGTTGAAGCTTCAACTGAGGACCTTTCAAAGTCTGCTGCATTCGCTTCAATAAACGGCAGTGATGATTCTCAGGTAACAGTTGTTCTTTCCAACAAGAACAAGACCGATTCCGAGAAGGCTGAGATCACTCTCTCAGGTTCCTCAAGTGATTACAAGAGCGCTGTTGTTTATGCTATCGAGCAGGATCACAGCGATATCCGCATAATCGATGTTCAGAACGATCTCTCCGGAAATAAACTGACAGTTGAGCTCCCACCCCTTTCTGTGGCACAGGTAGTTCTCTCAGACAAGGCTACTGATAAGACTGTATATGTTGCTCCTGATATCGAAGTCAAGGAAGAGACTTTCAATTTCAGCGAGCTTTCAAAAAACGCAAACGGCAACTACGTAATACCGATCTCTGATAAGGATGCTCTCAAGAAGGCTGTTATCAGATATTCCGCAAGCTGTTCTTCCGGCGCAGGCTGGTACGGCGGCGGCGGCGGTCTCTGCTTCAACAAGATGATACTTGCAGATGGTTCATCAGTATGGGGCAATAAGGCTTATACTTACGGTATAGGTGCTACTGAGACCGAGGTAGTATTTGACGGTACATTCACTGTTATGACCGGTCCGGATACTTCCGATGAAAAGGAAGCAAAGATCGGTGACGATTCCATCGAGTTCCAGGACTGGTGGAAGTCATCTACCAACAGCGAGTCCGGAGATGATGTTACAGTTACCTATAACAGCATCACTCTCGTTTATGAGTACGATCATACCGGTGAGCACCATGAAGATGACAGAGTATGGGGAGACGCTGACTGCGATGGCGAGGTCAAGATGAACGATGCTGTTCTCGTTATGCAGAGCTTATCAAACCCTGACAGATTCGGTGAGGACGGTACAGAAGAAAAGCATCTGACTTCTGAAGGCAAGGCAAATGCTGACGTATCAAAGGAAGGCGAAGGTCTTTCCCCAAAGGATGCACTGGCTATACAGAAATACCTGCTTAAAATAATTCCCTCTCTGCCGGAGAAGTGATCCTCCGCAGAAGCCGCACGAAAGTGCGGCTTTTTTTATTGCTTTTTTTACGAAAAAGAGGTATACTATTATTACTAAAGATTCGATCTGGGGTGATAGTATGATCTACCTTCTTGAAGATGACAGCGGGATAAGGAATTTCGTTATCTACGCTTTGAATAATTCAGGCTTTGAGGCTGAGGGCTTTGAGGCTCCTACGCTGTTTTATGAAGCTATGAAAAAACAGCTTCCGGAGCTGGTGCTGCTGGATATAATGCTGCCGGAGGAGGACGGACTCTCTATTCTGAAAAAGCTGAGGAATAATGATGAGACAAAGCGGCTGCCGGTGATAATGCTGAGTGCAAAGGGTACTGAGTTCGACAAGGTCATCGGACTGGACAGCGGTGCAGATGACTATATCGCAAAGCCATTCGGTACAATGGAGCTGATATCCCGTGTAAAGGCACTGCTGAGACGCTCCGGCGGAGAACAGCCCGGCGATTCCGTTGTGCTTGGTGATATAACAGTTTATCCGCAGCGCCATGAAGTGTTTGCTGCCGGAAAAAATGTTGCTCTTACACATAAGGAATACGATCTGCTTATGATGCTTCTGAAAAACAGCGGCAAAGTCTTTTCGAGAGATGAGCTGCTGCAAAAGGTCTGGGGCTACGATTTTTCAGGTGAGAGCAGGACTGTTGATGTTCATATAAGAACGCTGCGTTCAAAGCTTGGTGATTCCGGAGACGCTATAATAACTGTCAGAGGTGTGGGATATAAGGCAGGTGAAGAACCTTGACCAGAAAGATGATACGGAGCATGATACTGATATCAACGATTGCTGTCATGCTTTCGGCAATAATCCTTATCGCCTTTGTAAACCGTTCCTACAACAGAAAGATAAGCGGGGAGATACGCACTGAAGCTGAGCTTATTGCGAAGGGCACGGAAATGGACGGCTCCCGTTATATTGAGAGCATCGCTGTAGAGGATATGGATGATATGCGTATCACATGGCTGGATAAGAATGGAAGGGTGCTTTTTGATTCCGAGGGCGAGGATGACGGCAGTGATATCTTTGATTCAGCAGATGTCAGAGAGGCTTTCCGCAACGGCTCCGGCAGCAGTACAAAGCGCTATACCAGCATATCAAGCTCTTCCATGAGCCATTCCGTAAGACTAAAGGATAATACTGTTGTAAGGGTAACAGATGTTCATTCCTCATTTGCCGCTCAGCTTGCAGAGGCAATGCGGCCGCTGCTGGTCTTCCTTGCGCTGACAGCGCTGATCTCAGCTCTCCTTGCAAGCCATTTCTCGAAAAAGATCGTCCGCCCGATCAATGACATAGATCTTGACCACCCGAAAATAAAGGGGAGCTACCCCGAGCTTGAACCGCTTCTTGAGAAGCTGCGCTCACAGAACAGCAGGGCTGCAAGACAGATGGAGGAGCTGCGAATGAGCAGGGAGCAGTTCAGCCTTATTACCGAGAGCATGAGCGAGGGCATCATCCTTGCTGATCCTAAGCTGAATGTTCTTGCCTGCAATTCCGGAGCGATAAGTCTCCTCGGAGCAGAGGGCGATGCTGAGGGACAGAGCATATACTCCCTTGAGCGTTCGGATATATTCCGTAAATGTGTTCAGAATGCTGCCGGAGGAAGACATTCCGAATGTATTCTGCGACTGGACAGCGGAGATGTCGAGGTGATAGCCAGTCCTGCCAAAAGCGGTGATATTGTCAACGGCATAGTTGTCCTGCTCATGGATGTTACTGAGAAGGAGAAGCTGGAGATAATGAGGAGGGAATTTACTTCAAATGTTTCCCACGAGCTGAAAACACCGCTCACTACTATATACGGCATATCCGATATGCTGGAAAGCGGTATCGTAAAGCCTGAGGATGTGGCCGGCTTCGGAGGAAATATCCGCAGTGAGGCTGAAAGGCTCATAAACCTCATAAACGATATCGTTTCCCTTTCAAAGCTTGATGAGGAGACGATGCCGATAAAGACTGAGGAGGTCGATCTGTACGAGCTGGCTTCTGAGGTGATGAATAGGCTGGAGATGACCGCCGCAGAGAAGGATGTCAGAATGTCGGTGAACGGGGCTCATGTTATTTTCAGCGGCAGCAGGACTGTTCTGGAGGAGATAATCTATAACCTCTGCGATAACGGAATAAAGTACAATACCTCCGGCGGCGCAATGGAAGTTAAGATATCTCATATCCCGAAGACTGCTATCATTACGGTAAGCGATACCGGAATGGGTATACCAAAGGAGCATATCGACAGGATCTTCGAGAGGTTCTACCGTGTGGACAAGAGCCGCTCACGCAGGATCAAGGGTACCGGTCTCGGATTATCCATAGTCAAGCACGGAGTAATGTTCCACGGCGGCACTGTCAGGGTGGAGAGCACTCCCGGCAAGGGAACAATATTCACTATCGAGCTTCCCCTTGGAAATAAATGACGAAAAGGCGTATTGACCTGAATTGCGGTCAGTACGCCTTTCTGTATGTTTCTTTGTCAGCGGCGGATACCTTATAGATGCTTCTTCTTTTCAGCGATATCCCTGTATTTTTTCCTTGTGGCGAGACCTCCACGGATATGTCTTTCCTGTTTGTTTATCTCCAGTATATCTTTGACCTGTGCATAGAGCTCGGGATCTTCACTTTTGAGGCGTTCTGTCACATCTTTATGCACTGTACTTTTGCTTATCCCGAATATTTTTGCAGCGGCACGTACAGTTGTTTTATTTTCAAGTATGTAGCGCCCGAGGATCACTGCCCGCTGGTCTGGCTGAGCCTTCAAATCTATCCCTCCTTAATATGGATTCGATAAATGTATATGCATAAAAGGAGTGATAAAGACTTGCATGACGCAATTGCTTACGGGGAAAAAGAAACAGCCCCGGGGAAGAAGGTTTTTCCTCAGGGCTGTTGTGTGATTTTGCAGAAATAATTATTCTACGCCGATAGAATCTCTGAATCTTTCAAAGAAGTAGATCAGTGAATTCTTGCCGGAGAGAGATTCGGTGGATACGATATATCCTGAGTACTCTCCGTTGATAAAGAGGTAAGCTGATTTGTCATCCTTATCCATGAGCTGGTACGTAATATCTCCGTCAGGAGTACCGTGGAGGACTGCGGTCATGGCCGGATCCTTCAGCTCAGGCCCCTTGCCATTGTCAAGGGAAACGATGCTCAGATTTGTGAATGAGGTATAGAAGGTCTGGAAGGCAGTGCCTGCATCTCCGGTGAGGTCAAATTCAGTTCCGTTGCAGGTGCCTTTATTGTTTTCATTATCGATAGTGAAGCTGTCATTACGGCCGTCATAGGAGAGCTCGAAACCGCTTATATTATCATATCTCTCAGCAGTAAAGTTGCTTGTTGCGAAGTCAGAAGCGGTATAATCGATGAAGTCAACATCGCCGGTGTAGCAGGATACTACCTGATCGTCGTCATACAGGTAAACGTAGGAATACACTCTATCGCCGTAGGGCTCACTTATAAGGATGTGTTCTTCTGTACCGTCCGCACCGGTTATGAACACTTCTCCCTTTGGCTTGTCAAGGCCGTATTTAGAGAGGTCGGCAGGATGATGCTCGACGATGTCCTGTATGATTATTCTGGTGATGGTCGTTGTCATTGAGCTCATGTTTGAATAGTCAAAGCTGAACTTTTCGTATCCTACAGGGGCAAGCCATGAGCCATTGGAATCCGTTTCAAGAGTCAGTGTTACTTCTCCGTCTTTTTTAAATATGTACTTTACTATGTCTTTGTCAGTGAACTGAGTTATTGCCTTTGAACGCAGGAATTCCCTGCTCAGGCCAAGATTTGAGCCGCTTATGGAAGGAATGGCGAAAATGCCGTCCCTGTCTCCGGTATTCACATAGAAGTAGTCAGAGGTAGGGGAGAGTATTCCTACATTCAGGGTATAGCTTGTCTCGTCATTGTAAAGAGTGACGGTTTCAGGTGAGTCGAGGCCGTAATCCGCTTTGTGTCCGTCGTATTCAGCAGTTGCTGTAAGATCAGAAGCGTAGGTGCGGATGAGAGTTATGTAGTCCTGCTCTATGGGGAAAGCCTCGCCCTCAGTGACAACCCACTTTTCATCCGGCTTTTCGATAGTATAATGCTCTCCCTCAGCAGTTATCTCAAGCTTATTTATAGAATCAGGATCAAAGTTGAACAGCACAAGGCTCTGTGCCTGTTCTTCAGCTTTTTTATCCTCAGTCTTCTTCTTGTCCTTAACTGCCATATATGCGCCGACGGAGGCTCCGGCGGCAATAACGAGAGCCATGAAGGCTACGATAGGTCTTTTCATAATAATCTCCTTTGGATCGTTATTGGATAAAGCTGCTGCCGCAGACTACTGTCAGGCAGTTTGCGGCAGTGTTACTGCTTATTCGTTTAAGCGTGGCGTCTCTTGAGCCATACAAGTACGCCTATCACAGCAACTGCCAGTGGGAAGATGATAAGTATTGCTATAGTTGCCTTAGCTTTTCCTGCACTTGAGAACTGCATATAGTCGTAGCTGTTGATCTTTGTTCCAACTCCGAGTGAGTCATCGGCGTCATAGAGCCATGTGTTAGAGAAGAGCGTAAGAGCCTGGACACCGCCTGTGGTGGGCCACATCTCATCAGCATCTACCATATCCTTAGAGCCGAGAGCGATGATCTTTCCGCCGGTAGCCTTGTTGTAGCCGTATACGCCGAGGGCGAGCTCCTTCTCGTCAAGGCCGTCAGCTTCTTCAACAGTTGTCTTGTCACCGCCCATAGCCTGGCTGTCGGTGGTGTACTTTGCTTCGTCCTTATTTGAAGGATCAGGTGTATTTGTGAACAGGTAGCCTACCTCAGTAGTGGAAGCGTCAGCAAAGCTGTATTCGTCCATGAGATAGAAGCTTCTTGTATTGGAAACACCGGGAGTGTATGCGCCGTTATCAATGAGCATTATGAGCTCTGAGGTGAGATCCTCGGTATAATCATTTTCTGCGCCAGTGTTGTCAACAAACTCTACACGGAGGAAGGTCGGATCCTTAACGTAGTCTCTGTTCTCAAACTGGCAGATAGGATTGTTCTCCTTAACAACGTTGTAGTCCATCTGGATACCGAACTTGTCGAGTATCTTTTCGATGTTCTTGAAGCGGCCTTCTGTTTCGCTTGGACCGATGAGGAAGGAGACTGAACCGCCATTGTCAAGATACTCGCTGATAAGCTCAGCTTCCTTGGCGGTGAGATCCTTTTCAGGGCCGGCAAGAGTGAGGATAGCTGCGTTTGCCGGAATAGTGCCGGCCTTATCAAGGTCAAGCTCCTTTACATCGTAGTTCTTTGCAAAGAGCTGTCTTGCGTACATACCGAAGCCATGCTCTGTGCCATAGCCGGATGATTCATCGTTGTCCACAGCATAGATCGACTTTTCACCGTGGCCTGTAAGGAAGTATACAGTGGGCAGTGAGCCCTTGGTTACAGTTTTGATAGCGCCGGAGATGAGCTCCTCGCCGTCATAGTGGAGTACGCCGTTTACCTTCTGGAAGATACGGGCTTCTTCAACTCTCTTTATAACGTCTCCGCACTTAACGAATACATCGCTCTTGCCCATGCCGATGATGCCGGTAGGATCAAGCATCTGTGCTGTTGCAACATCCTTATCCGGATCGATGCAGTGGAGAGTGATATTGTCTCTTGCGTCAAGCTGTGTAAGTGTGTGGTAGAGCGAGAGGTACTCAGGATTATCCTGAAGGTACTGGAGCTTGGAGAGGTAGTAAACATCTATCTCTTTGTCCTTTGTCTCGTCCAGAAGATCAACTGTTTTCTGGTTGAGGGTGTATCTCTTGCTTGGAGTCATGTCGTATACCTTATCATAGTACTTGACAATAAGGTTTACAGGTACAAATATCAGCAGGACCAGTATCGCAAGTATGAATGCGAAGGGGCCTGATAAATTGAGCTTTTTCTTATTCATCAGAGCTTACCCCCTGTTCCAGCGTCTTCTTTCAATGGAGATATATGTCCATGAGAGAAGAACGATTATGGCTGTTGCGAAGAACACAAGGTCGGAAAGACGAATGAAGCCCTGTGAGAAATAAGCGAATCTGGGCTGTGCGGCAAATGCCAAAAGTACAGACTGTATCTTCGGGTACTGGGATATGAATGCAGTACGTGAAAAGTCATCGAGGAAGAGGTCTGCGAACATCACTATCTCACCGATTATAGCAGCTGTAATGGAGCTTTCAGTGAATGAGGAGATCAGCATACCCAGTGCGATGAACATGAGTCCCCATGAGAAGAAGCCTATGTAAGCACAGATGAGCTGGCTCTTTACAACTTCACCGTTCTTTTCGGTAACGATAGGGAAGAGAGTGGAGCCTGCTATCATAAAGAGGAAAACAGTGGCGTTGGCGAAGAATTTGCCGAGGACTATCTTAGCCACATTGAGCGGCGATGACATCAGCAGGACTTCGGTGCCCAGCTTTCTCTCGTCTGCGAAGGTACGCATAGTAATAATAGGTATAAGGAATATGAAAAAGATTATTATGCTGTAGAATATCTCAGTGAATGAGAACATGAGCTTGTTGGATGATTCCAGCTTTGCGATATTGTTTGCAAATATGTAAGAGAAGAGGAGCATGAACAGGGCAGTCAGCGCATATGCAAAAGGTGTATAGAAGAACGACTGCAGCTCCTTTTTGTATACAGAAAACATCAGATTTCCTCCTTTTCTTCGTCCTCGCCGTCTTCATCCTCTGATGAATCTGACTCAGGTACGATCTCATCGAGGAGATCTTCGAGGCTGTCCTTTCTGACAGGACGGTTGATGAGCTCGATGAATACGTTTTCAAGATTTGGCTTTTCGGTGAATATCTCGACGATACGGATCTGATTTCCGAGAAGGTCGGACATGAGCTTGTCCTGTATCTCCTCTGCGTCGCCGTCAAGCTGAACAACGAATGAATAAATGTCGTTGCCTTCTTCATCTATAGAGAGGATCTCCTTCACACCGTCGGCTGTTTCGATAATCGAGGCAGCCTTGCTCTTGGAGCCCTTGACCTTGATATGCAGGGCGAGGGAGGTGCTGAATTTGCTTTCAAGATTCTCGATAGTATCGATAGCTCTTATGTCGCCCTTATTGATGATAACGACTCTGTCACAGACCTCACTTACCTCGCTGAGGATGTGGGAGCTGAAGATAACAGTGTGGTCTTTCTTAAGGCTTTTGATGAGCTTTCTTACTTCAACGACCTGATTCGGATCGAGACCAACTGTTGGCTCATCAAGGATGATGAACTTGGGATCGCCCAGAAGAGCCTGAGCAAAGCCGACACGCTGACGGTAGCCTTTCGAGAGATTACGGATGAGCTTGCCCTTGACATCAGTGATCTTGAGCAGCTCCATAACACGATTTATCTCCTCTTTGCGCTTGCCGAGTGGGATACGCTTTATACCTGCACAGAATGATAGGTATTCAGTTACCTTCATATCCGGATAGACCGGAGGGATCTCCGGCAGATATCCCATGTCAAGCTTTGCCTTTACAGGCTCTCTTGAGATATCGTGACCGAAAATGGTGACCTTGCCGGAGGTCATAGGAAGATATCCGGCGATCATGTTCATGGTAGTGGATTTGCCTGCGCCGTTAGGCCCCAGGAATCCGAGGATCTCATTATCATTTATGGTAAAGCTGATGTTATTAACAGCCCGGTTCTTTCCATAATATTTGGTAAGATTTTCAATGGTGATCATGAGCTTCTCCTTTCATATAAAACTAAATAATAAATGTATGTCAGGATACAATAAGTCACAATAGCATACTGATATATTATCTCAGATAATTATTAACTTGCTATGAACAAAAAATGAATAAAATATTAATTCAAGACCTTGAGATAAAACAACGGTTATCCTATAATAAACATATCATGCTAAATGTTAAAGCTTATGTGTGTGGTTTTTGTGAAGATTTATTGTGAATCAGATGAATCTTGAGGATTTTGATAAAAAAAGCAAACTCATTCATAAAGTATTAACAATGCTAAAAACGGTCAGTTTTTGCCAATGGACAAATTGTACAAAAAAAGAAGCAGTTATGTGTGCATTGCACCAAAATCACTTTTGGAGCCCCAGAAAAACACCGAAACTGTTGACATAGAATGATTTGTGGAATATAATTATTTTGAAAATAGTTTGAGAATTGTGTGACCACTCCGTGAAGTGACACACAGTGTACGAAGTATTTTCGTATTTTCCTTGTAAGGGGAAACATTCATTTTCAAACCACTTTTTAACCTATATTATTATGAGAGGGGTAAAAAACAAATGATAAGCAAAAAGAATAAGTCTCTCGTTGCTGGCGTACTTGCTGCTGCTACAGCTGCTACAGCTATCCTGCCTACAATGGCTTCAGCTGCAGAAAACACCTATGCTACAGAGAACGGCGCAAACGAATCTTATGCTAAGATGTTCTCATCTCTGTACGATGATGTTATCACAAACGGAGAGAAGAACGGCTATCTCAGCTCAAACAAGAACGGCTCATCTTTCGGTATTCCTTACCATTCAAAAGAAACACTCTGTATCGAGGCTCCTGACTACGGTCACGAGACAACATCAGAGGCTATGTCTTACATAGTATGGATGGCTGCTATGCATGATGCTCTCGTTTCAGCTAACAAGATCTCTGGCTCAAGCGATCTTCCTAAGGCTTGGAAGACTCTCGAAGCTATCATCCCTGGCTGGTCTGAGGCTTCAGGAAGAAACGAGGATGTTCTCTATGAGACATTCTGGACACAGACAACTATCCAGTCTGATGTAGGACCTGAGATGGATTCTCCTGAAGAGTATCCTATCACAAATACAGGCGATAAGACAACTAACCCGCTCTGGAAGACATTCAAGACAGCTTACGCAGGCGACAAGGGCTACTACCTCATGCACTGGCTCGCTGACGTAGATGACTGGTATGGCTTCGGTAAGGCTTCTGGTAAGAATGCCGGCGGTTTCACATTCATCAATACATTCCAGCGTGGTGAAGAGGAGTCCTGTTTCGAGACAGTTCCTCATCCTTGTCTTGAAGAGCTCAAGGCTGGTAACTCACAGACTGGTGTAAAGGGTATCTTCAACGGTGCAAACGTTGCTAAGCAGTACGCTTTCACAAACGCTCCTGACGCTGAGGACCGTGCTATCCAGGCTGTATTCTTCGGCAACAACTTCGGTGTTGACGCTGGTGAAGTTTCAGCTCTCGCTGGTAAGATCGGTGACCAGTGCCGTAACGATATGTTTGATAAGTACTACAAGCCTATCGGATGCCAGAGTATTGCAGGTACTGTTTCAAGTGCAGAGAGCCAGCACTTCCTCATGGCTTGGTATACATCATGGGGCGGAGCTCTCGGAACAAGCACACAGGATTACACATGGGCATGGCAGATCGGCTGCTC
>LVAK01000061.1 GCA_001604035.1 Clostridiales bacterium Firm_05 | reverse complement strand
CAGTCCGAGACCTGCTCATTACGAATGAGCTGCACTACCAACTGTGCTACACAAGCATATATGATAACATCAGTAACAAAATAATTATACAATATTGACGTTCAAAAGTCAAGAGGAACGGCGTATTTTTTGTAAGGTATAAAATGTAGGGCGGTTTAAGTCGGTACCCATAAAGAAATTTTAAGCCGGAGAACTTCTGATACACAGTCAGAAGAACTCTGGCGTTTCTATTGACAGGACTTCAATGCTTTGCTATAATTGTTACTAACACAAATTGAAATTTGCAGCTGAAGACTGCGCTTTTCACGTTGTCTCTCTTCAACTTGCTTGCTCTGTACAACACATATAGTCTGCTTTCACTTATAGCACTATTAATTAATATAAATCGAAATTCAGGAGGCAATACAATGAAAGCTGCAAAGCCAAAAAAGAAAGTAAAGAAGATACTGCTGATAATTCTTGTGATAGTGGTGTTGTTCTTATTGTTGACATTTATCCGACATAGGATCATGCTCAAACAGGAGAAAGATATAGTAAAGCCCATTGGTCAGATGATAGATGTGGACGGTCATAAAATGTGCGTATATACTGAGGGCAGCGGTGCTAAAACGTTGGTGTTCATGTCGGGCAGCGGAACGATTTCTCCAATACTTGATTTCAAAAGCATATACCCGAAGCTGACTGATAAATACCGCATAGCAGTGGTAGAAAAATTCGGCTACGGTTACAGTGAGCAGGTGGACAAGCCCCGTGATGTGGCATCGCTCCTCGCAGATACGAGAGCTGCGCTTGCAGGGGCGGGCGTTGAAGCTCCATATGTGCTTTGTCCACACTCCTATTCCGGAATAGAGGCACTGTATTGGGCGCAGACCTATCCTGACGAAGTGGAAGCTATCATTGGTTTGGATATGTGTGTTCCGGAGTGCTATGACTATACAAGGGACGGTAAACTTGCTGTTCCGTATTACAGGCTGCTTCATGGACTTGTCAACTTAGGTATAGGCAGATACGTTTCCGACAGTACCTTGCTGCCATCGGGGGATTTTCTCACGGATGAGGAATGCAAAACGTGGGTGGCACTCTTCAACCGAAATTACGGCAATATATCCGTCGCAAGAGAATGTAATAAGGCTAAGGATAATGCGGCGGTTGTATCTTCGATGGACAAGCCCGAAGTCCCGATGCTTTTGTTTGTATCCACCGGCGAGGGAACGTCGATGCAGGATAAATGGAGGGATATATTTTATCGATATGCCGACGGTATGCCGGACATAAAGATGATCGAGCTTGATTGTGCTCATTACATCTTTCACTTTGAAGCCGACAAAATGACAAAGGAGATCGCTTTGTTCCTTGATGGACTGACTGCTCCGCAGAGAATTAGCGAGCTTGTGAGTGTGTGCGTGAAAAAGATGCAGCATCACGCTATTAATTCTGGATTATAATAGTGACGTAAGCGAAAGCAGACTATGTTTTTTGAACAGAGTAAGCGAGCTTGCAAGCGGCAACGTGTAAGGGCGCAGCGTCACGCTGTATTCTGATTAATCTCAGCAATATAAATAAGCATGATGCCCCTGAGTGCTTTTTAGCACTCAGGGGCAAAACTTTTATATTAGTATTGGTCTTTCCAGCCGCACCTGATCTTATTCGTCAAGTTCAAAATCAGCATTTGCTTCGCCTGAAAAATCGAGAGACATCTCTGCGTCATCAGGAATAGCAGTAAATTCGTCGACCTTTACGAGGTTTGCATATGACTTTTCCTCATCTTCCTCGTCACTCATATCTAAAACGAGCTTGTCATCCTTATATTCAAGAACGAACTCTTCGTTAATATCAGCAAGAGGACCGCCGGTAAGAGTTATCTTGTTGTCTTCCTTTTCTTCCCATTCAATATCCTCAGGTTTATTCTCCTCGCTGAAAAGGAACGAAAGGAAAGTACCCTTATTGTATTCCTTAAGCTCGATCTGGAAGAGAGCGCTTGCGTCAACGCCGAAGACAGAGGTTTCGGTTTTGTCACCTGAAACTATTTCTGAGCACTGCCATTTACCCTCGTATTTGCTGGCTTTCTTTTCAGATGAATCCTTCTTGTCCTTGCCGCAGCCTGATGCGAGTGAAGCGCAGAGTACGAGAGCGGCTGATAAACTAATGATCTTTTTCATGGAATAAATCCCTCCTATAAAGTTTGCGTATATCCGGAGCATGAAAAACTTCCTTTATTCGGTTAACATTCCCGAAAATACGGCAGCTATAAAGCTGACAGATGATATTGTAGCACAGTTTTTTAAAAATGTCAATATATGATCACTGAAAAAGTAATTGCTTTAACTGTCCACCGCTGGCGTACAAGCGTATTCACCAAAAACACACACTGATAATTGCTGAATTTTGGCTTTCTGTCAATTGATTTTGTTGCTGTTTTGGAATATAATTTATATTGTGACAAAAATAACAATGTGCTATCACGCATTTATGCGGCATTGCCGCCCGTTCTTTCAGGACGGATAAATCTTAATTAAAGGAATGATCTATATGGCAGATAAAGTTGTAAAATTTGGCGGAAGCAGCCTTGCCTCCGCAGAGCAGTTCAGAAAGGTCGCTGCGATAATCAAGGGCGATGCAAAGAGAAAATATGTAGTGCCGTCAGCTCCGGGAAAGAGATTCTCCGAGGATATCAAGGTAACGGATATGCTCTACAAGTGTTGTGAGCTTGCAGGCAGCGGTGTGGATTTTACTGATGATTTCCAGCTCATCAAGGACAGATACAACGGCATCATCTCTGAGCTTGGCATAGATATGTCTCTTGACAGCGAGTTCGATGCTATCACAAAAGAACTGAAGGCTCGTCCTTCAAGGGACTTCGCAGCCAGCAGAGGAGAGTATCTCAACGGTAAGGTGCTCGCAAAATATCTTGGCTATAATTTCGTCGATGCAGCAGATGTTATCGTATTCGATACAAAGGGAGTGCTTCTTCTTGATGAGACTGTAAAGGCTGTAAGAGAAAGACTCAGCGGCCTTGATAATGCCGTTATCCCAGGCTTCTACGGAAAGACTACAGAGGGCTACATCAAGACCTTCTCAAGAGGCGGTTCAGATGTTACAGGCTCTATCATCGCAAATGCTGTAAGAGCTGATATATATGAGAACTGGACTGACGTTTCAGGCTTCCTCGTTGCTGATCCGAGAATAGTTGAAAATCCTGACGTTATAGAGGTAATAACATATCGTGAGCTCCGTGAGCTGGCATATATGGGTGCATCTGTACTTCATGAGGATGCTATATTCCCTGTACGCTCTGCCGGTATCCCGATCAATATCAGAAATACCAACCGTCCTGAGGACGCTGGTACAATGATCGTATCCGATGACTTCAATTTCAGCAAAGAGTCTATAAAGCATACTATCACAGGTATTGCCGGAAAGAAGGGCTTCAGCACTATCAATATTGAAAAGGCTATGATGAATAATGAGACAGGCTTCGGTATGAAGGTGCTCCAGGTGCTCTTCAATAACGGACTTTCCTTCGAGCATATGCCTTCCGGTATAGATACAATGAGCATTACTGTAAGCTCTGATAAGCTTGATCCTGTACGTGACAAAGTGCTGTCAGAGCTCCGCAAAGCTGTTTCTCCGGATCACATCGAGATTGAGGACGGTATCGCTCTTCTCGCAGTAGTTGGACGCAGAATGAAGAATACAAGAGGTACTGTTGCACGTATCTTCGCTTCAATGGCTCATGCAAGAATAAACGTCAAGATGATCGATCAGGGTTCAAGTGAGCTCAATGTTATCATCGGCGTAAGCGAAAATGACCTTCCTGAGGCTATAAGACGTATCTACGATATGTTCATAAATTCTGAAAAGTAATAAATATCCCTGCCTTAAGGCAGGGATATTTATTATTACAAATTATTGATTTTTGGTCGGAAATGTGGTATTCTTTTATTGGGTGAACAGCAACACATTACTGTACTAAGGAGAACATAATATGAATACATTAAAGCCATATGAGAGAAGCGTATTTTACTACGAGACCGACAAAATGGGTGTAGTACACCACTCAAACTATATCAGGATATTCGATGAGACACGTGTGGATTACCTCCAGCAGGCTGGCATCCCCTTTGAGATGATCGAAGAGCTGGGAATACTCCTGCATACCCTTTCCGTACATTCTGAATTCAAGCGTCCGCTGGTATTTGCCGAGCCATTTGCAGTTTACATGACAATGACCAAGTTCAATGGCACTACTCTTGAACTGGATTACCGTATCCAGAGCCGAAAGACCGGCGAGGTAAATGTTACCGGCCATTCTGTTCACTGCTTCACTGATATGGATATGAAGCCTATACGTATGAGGAATAAATTCCCGGAACTGTATCAGAATTTAAAGGAATATCTCAACTGCGAAGCTGCAGATAATTGAATTAGCTCTTGACAAACTGCAAAAACTGTGCTATGATATGAACAATACAGGTAAATCTGTGACGAGGAAGGTATCATCCGCAGCGTCATTTCAGAGAGCAGCCGGCAGGTGCGAGGCTGTATGGCAAGGAGAAATACTCACCCCCTCCGAGTGCGCCCAATAAGCGCCGGATGCTCCCGTTAACGAGCCAATGAGATACGGAGTATGCTCCGTGTGAATCAGGGTGGAACCACGGTCATTTATCGTCCCTTATGTCTTATACAGGCGTAAGGGGCTTTTTTGTCACCATTTGCAGGGGAGGTGAAAAATTGAGTAATATAGTGTATAACGAAAAGGAGGAGGCCTTTGAGCTTCCCTATAAGATATGGGAGGATACCCGGACCGTTCGCTTCTATGTTGAGGATGAATCCGAGATCATGAATAATCTCTCAGCTATCGCACAGAAACTTGCTAAGCTGGACGGAAGCCGCAAGCGTATCGCTTCAATGCTGGTGGACGGAAATTATTATGAGGGCGGCGACGCTGATACTCTCGCAAAGAATCTCTCCATCGAGAATGTCTATGTGGATATCGATGAGGACGAGATAGTAGTCTGTATCGATGTGGACAGCTTCGACGGCTATATGTCGGATCCTATGCATATAGAGCTGTTCGGTGAAGAATTCGAGATCACCGGTGTAGCGTGATGAACAGACCTGTGCGTAAGGCTATCCGCCTTGAAGGTTATGATTATTCCCGTAATGGAGCGTATTTCGTTACGGTGTGTACAAAAAATAAAATGTGCATTTTCTGGGATAAAAATGATAAGTACCGGCCGTTGCCAGATAAAACAGATTTGCAAGATAAATCTGTAGGGACGGCCATTGGCCGTCCGGATTGCAATACCGGAAAAATTCATTTGTCAGAATATGGCAGATATGTAAGACAGGGGGTTAATGAATATCCATGAGCATTACCCAATGGTGTATGTTGATAAATATGTTATAATGCCAAATCATATTCACATGATCCTGAGGATTGATGTGCTGTCTGATTTTGACGGACGGCCAATGGCCGTCCCTACAATATCGCAGGCAATAAATCAGTTTAAGGGCTGGGTATCTAAAAGATCCGGTTTTTACGTATGGCAGGGGCGATTCCACGACCGCATATTGCGGAATGAACGTGAATATACAGGGGCATGGCAGTACATTGAAAACAACCCCATAAATTGGCAAAATGACAAATATTACGTCGAATGACGCAAATTTTTATAAAGGAGTAATTACTATGATAAAGCTTACATTAAAAGACGGCAGCATTCGTGAGATCGAATCAGCACAGCCTGCTGCCGAGATAATCAAGGGCATTGGCATGGGCCTTTACAAGGCTGCCTGCTGTGTTAAGATCAACGGTGAGGTAAAGGATCTCCGCACTGTTATCGACAGCGACTGCGAGTTCGAGGTATGTACATTCGATACTATTGACGGTAAGAAAACATTCTGGCATACAGCTTCACATATTCTCGCTCAGGCTGTAAAGAGACTTTATCCTCAGGCTAAGCTGGCTATTGGTCCTGCCATCGACAACGGCTTCTACTATGACTTCGACCTGGAAAAGCCATTCACTCCCGAGGAACTGGAGAAGATCGAGGCTGAGATGAAGAAGATCGTCAAGGAGGGCTTAGCTCTTGAGCAGTTCGAGCTTCCGCCTTCTGAGGCTATTGCAAAGCTCAAGGAAATGGATGAGCCCTACAAGGTCGAGCTCTGTGAGGAGCACGCTGATAAGGGCGAGCCTATCTCCTTCTATAAGCAGGGCGAGTTCGTTGACCTCTGTGCTGGTCCTCACCTTATGACAACTGCTCCTGTAAAGGCTTTCAAGCTCATTTCATGTACAGGTGCTTACTGGAGAGGCTCCGAGAAGAACAAGATGCTCAGCCGTGTATACGCTACTGCTTATCCGAAGGCTGCTGACCTTGAAGCAGACCTTAAGCAGCGTGAAGAGGCTAAGCTCCGTGACCACAACAAGCTTGGCCGTGAGCTGGAATACTTCACAACAGTTGACGTTATCGGTCAGGGACTTCCTGTACTTCTTCCTAAGGGCGCAAGAGTTATACAGCTCCTTCAGCGCTGGGTA
This sequence comes from Clostridiales bacterium Firm_05, assembly GCA_001604035.1. Taxonomy (GTDB): domain Bacteria; phylum Bacillota; class Clostridia; order Oscillospirales; family Ruminococcaceae; genus Ruminococcus. Next base: position 21,086 of record LVAK01000061.1, on the reverse strand, counting down.
GAGGATGTTGAACAGAAGCACGGCTATCTGCTTACAAAGACTCCTTTATTTGCTAAGAGAGAGTTCTTTAAGATATCAGGACACTGGGATCATTACCTTGACGGTATGTTCATCATGGGTGATCCTTACGATGAGGAGAAGGAGTGCTTTGCCCTCCGTCCGATGACTTGTCCTTTCCAGTATCAGGTATTCCTCAACAGACAGCGTTCATACCGTGATCTGCCTATGCGTCTCGGCGAGACTTCAACTCTCTTCCGTAAGGAGGATTCCGGCGAGATGCACGGCCTTATCCGTGTACGTCAGTTCACTATCTCAGAGGGACATCTTGTGCTCCGTCCTGAGCAGCTTGAAGAGGAATTCAAGGGCTGTCTCGAACTTGCCAAGTATATGCTCGACACAGTAGGTATCCTTGAGGATTGTACATTCCGCTTCTCACAGTGGGATCCTGCTAACCCGAAGAACAAGTATGAGGGTACAAAGGAACAGTGGGATCACGCACAGGACGTAATGGGCAAGATCCTGGATCACCTTGGAGTAAACTACACTATCGGTATCGATGAGGCTGCATTCTATGGCCCGAAGCTGGATATCCAGTACAAAAACGTTTACGGCAAGGAGGATACTATCGTTACTATCCAGATCGATATGCTTCTTGCACAGCGCTTTGGAATGGAGTATGTTGATGTGGACGGAACAAAGAAGACACCTTATATCATCCACAGAACATCCCTCGGCTGCTATGAGCGTACACTTGCATACCTTATCGAGAAGTATGCAGGCGCTATGCCGCTCTGGCTGGCTCCGGAGCAGGTACGTATCGTTCCTGTTGCTGACCGTCACCTTGACTACTGCAACGAGCTCATGGCAAAGCTTGATGCTGCAAATATCCGTGCAACTATCGATGACAGAGCTGAGAAGGTGGGCAAGAAGGTACGTGACGCAAGACTTGAAAAGCTTCCTATGTGGATAACTGTAGGCGACAAGGAGGTTGAGGAGAATACAGTATCAGTATCCTCCAGAAGAGAGGGCGACCTGGGCTCTATGTCACAGGCTGACCTCATCATGAAGGTTCTTGATGACGTTGCAAAGAAGGTTCGCTGATAAGGGGTTAACAGCACCCGCTTTTTAGACCGGGTTACATCAAATGAATTCAGTTTTTACAGATCAGAAAATCAAATGAAAAAAATTTACATGATATAGGAGATTATTATGAAGATTGCATTTAAAGCATGGAATGTATTGATTATTTTATGGGACGTTATTTTGATATTGAATGCGCTTAAAGGCGGAACCGTTGCTGTAGCTATAGCTGTTTTATTGGCATCGTTTTCGCTTATAATGGCATATGCCGGATTAAAGGAAGACTATTACCTGTGCAAAAAGCTTGCATCTGTCGTTCTCGTTCTGAATGCGGTCAGCCTGGTAACATCAGGCTTTGCAGCAGGCGCAATATTCTCTTTAATAATTGCGGCAATCTATATGTTTATGTGCGTATCACTTGATACCAAATACTAAAAGCCACTGATAAAGCCGTGGTTAAAAAGTAAGGCTTTATAATCAATATGATCTGTAATCTGATTCAGATAAAAAAGGACAGCTGAAAAGCTGTCCTTTTATAGTATATAAGCTTACTTTCTTTCCTTGAGGAGGTCTCTGATCTCTGTGAGGAGAACTTCTTCCTTCGGAGGCTCGGCAGGCTTTTCTTCTTCCTTCTTCTTTCCAAGAGCCATGACCTTGTTTACGGCCTTCATCATAAGGAAGATGCAGAATGCCATGATGAGGAAGTTGATGACTGCTGTGATGAAATCGCCCCAGCGGATGTAATTTCCGGTATCACCGATCTCGATAGCTCCACCGACCTCAGCTCCGCCGATGCAGGCGATGAGAGGGTTGATGAAATCCTCGGTAAATGCGGTAACAATGTTTCCGAATGCTGCACCGATGATAACACCGATAGCCATGTCCATTACATTGCCCTTGAGTGCGAATGCTTTGAATTCTTCAAGAAATTTCTTCATCTTGAATTCTCTCCTTTATCTTTGATTTTTATAAATTTCCGGCAACCCGGGAATTTCCGGTGATTCTTCCCTGTCCGTCTTTCTTGCCTGCATATATTCAGGCAGCTCAATCTGGTCGAGCTCATCGACGTACATGGCTTTTTTCTTCGGAAGAGCCTCTACAGCGTGGTCTGCCTGAGCCATTATAGCCTCCCTGTGTTCGGGGGTAAAGGCTTCGAGCTGATCTGCATCGGCTTCTTCTGTTACGCTCATAGTTACCTGTGAGCGCTTCTGGGTATATGCGTCAAGATCGTCTGCATTTACATCTTTGGTCTTGCCCATATAGTTATAGGCTTTCTGCTCTTCTTTAGCCTGAAGATCGTCGGCATTTACTTCCGCTGTAGCTTTCATGTAAAGCTTATTGAATTTTGCCGCCGTATTCGGTGCGAGTCCTGATGCGTCAACAAGAGGAGTATCGCCCATATAATCGATCTTCTTTTCAAAGCGCTTCAGGCGGTCATCTGCTGCGCTGCCTGAGCTGTCTCGCTTTCCGAAGAAGTCATCGACAGGCTCTGCGTGTTCTGTTTTTTTGCCGCCGTCAAAGAATTCCCAGAAATCATCGGGGACTTCAACTCGCTTTTCCTCCTGAACAGGCTTCAGACGCTGATTCTGTGAGAACGGGTTCTGCGACATACCGCCCATCTGAGGCATACCGCCCATTTGCGGCATTCCCTGCATTCCTGGCATAGCTCCGGCACCAATATCGGGCTGCATCTGTGGCTGGCCGTACATAGCCGGCTGAGCGTATATCGGCATACCGCTGGGATCGTATCCCACGATCTGGGGCTGGCCGTACATCATAGGCTGACCGTATATCGGCATACCACTGGGATCATAGCCAACTACAGGAGGCTGGCCGTACATCATAGGCTGGCCATATATCGGCATTCCGTTCTGGTCGTAGCCAACTACCGGCGGCTGTCCGCCCATCTGAGGCATACCACTCATTTGCGGCTGGCCGTTCATCTGGGGCATACCGCCCATTTGCGGCTGGCCGTTCATCTGGGGCATACCACCCATTTGCGGCTGGCCGTTCATCTGGGGCATACCGCCCATTTGCGGCTGCCCGTTCATCTGGGGCATACCGCCCATTTGCGGCTGGCCGTTCATCTGGGGCATACCACCCATTTGCGGCTGACCGTTCATCTGAGGCATACCGCCCATTTGCGGAGGCCGGTTCATCGGAGGTATACCGCCCATCGGGGGCTGACCGTACATATTTGGCTGACTGCCCTGAGCCGGGGAACTGTAATTGCCGTAAACGCCTGGATGTCCGCCTGAATGCTTATTTTCTGACGGATGCGGAAGAGCTACTCTTCCTGTATCAAGCTTTGGTATAAATGGTTCATCAAAACTGCTGAAATCAAATTCTTCATCGTCATCATTTAGCTCTGCCGCTGTATAGAGGTCAGAGGAGCTGCTTACCGGTGCTGTATCATTTATTGTAAAGGTACCGCTTCCAAGGCTGAAGCCGCCGGCTTCATTTTCGTCCTCGGAATGATAGTGGCCCATGTCCACCTGTTCGTAATTTATCTCTTGCGGATTATCGAGGTTAGTACCGCATTTAACGCAGAATTTAAGTTTCGGCGGATTTTCGTTTCCACATTTCGGACATTTCATAGAAAATCACTCCTTATTGTAAAAATATACGATGCATCTGATCCTGATTTGTTAGAGGGTGATCCGGATCTGTTAATTGCTGCCGGAATAAAGGCAATATATTTTCACACTTTTTATTATAGCATCTTATCCGCCTTATTTCAATACTTTTTTCAAAGATTGTGCAAATAGCGCTATTTCATGGCGAATAATTGTATAATATTGCGACTGTTCAGCGCTGTGAGTTCCTTTTTAGAAGATATACGGAGGGCTCGTGGGGATTTCGGAGTGTGGGGTATTCTTTTGGGGGGAGGGATGCTGTCTCTGTCTTTTTGAGACATCTCCTGCCCCTGAACGGAGTTCCGTTCCGGACAGCTTTATTCGCTTCATTCGGCTTATTAGCGTAATTATATTATGCAATATTATTCTTCCGCAGCTGATTGAGTTCAAAATAATAAGCAATGTGCCGAATATGAGGGGCAAACACTATATTTTCGCAGATAAATGTGTTATAATAATCCCGATTCAGATTTGATCAGCTTTATGCATAAAAAGAAAGAACATAAGGAACAAATGGCTATCAGCTGTGCGTCAGGACGCAAAGGCACTGTCCCTCAGCCGCCGGGATATGCCCTATCAGCTCGTTGCTGCGGCAGACAGGAGTTTAAAATGGCAAGAAAAAAACTTAGCAAGGAAAAAAGCCTGAGACGTACTAAATTCTATGCTCAGTGTATAGTATGCCTCGCTGTGCTCGGTGCAGGAGCTTTCCTCATAAAGGGGGCGGCTGACCGTTCAACTATAGTGAGTCAGTCACCGTATGCCGATGACAGTGAGCTTCCGGATGCTACTGTTGAGACTGCCCCGGCAGAGCCTGATCCGGATAAGGTGCTCTATGAATCGTCAATGGTAAATACCAAGGACAAATACCGTGGAGATCTTATACTGGTAAACAATGAGCATCAGTATTACTCCGGCGATGAGGATCTTGTCAGCATCCTTGAAATGAATGATGAGACTGACAGACATTTCTTCACCTCTGTTGACTACAGCTATAAGATATTGGGCTGCGTTTATGAACCTATGGCAAGGATGATAGAGGACTTCTACAACCTCTATTATAACGACACTCTTACTATCTACGGCTCATACCGTACTACTGAGTTCCAGCAGCAGCTCTATGATGAGGATCTGGCAAGCACCGGCGAGAATGAATCTACCCGTGTGGCAAAACCCGGATTCAGTGAGCATGAGACCGGCTATGCCTTCGACTTCAGCGAGACTGTAAACAACGATTACGACGGTACAGGCGATTTTGCATGGATCAATGAGAACTGCTATAAATATGGTTTCATACTCCGCTACCCCGAGGACAAGGAAAGTATCACCGAGATACAGTATGAGCCCTGGCACTTCCGCTATGTTGGCATCCCTCACGCTTACTATATGACAAAGAATGATCTTTGCCTTGAAGAGTATATCGACCTCGTTAGAGGCTATGCATACGGTGACAAGAACCTTGAATTCACTGATGATAACGGCAAGAGCTATGAGGTGTATTTCGTTCCCTCGGATGACGGTGCTGAGACTACTACAGTTCCTGTTCCGGCTGGCAAGAAATATACTGTGTCCGGAAATAATATCGACGGATTCATAGTGACTGTATATAACGACGGTATCCCTGCTATCATGCAGTACAAGCCGGGCAGCGGCAGCGCTGACAGCAGTGATGCTGACAGCAGCGAAAACACCGATGATACGGCAGATAACGCTGACAGCAATGACGGCGACAGCGAGGATATCCAGCAGTAAAGCTATTTACCGGCTCCGGTCGGTCTACATATGAAAGGAGAACTACAATGTTCAGAAAAGGTTTATCATTCACAATGGCTGCCTGCCTCGCAGGCCTTCTCGTACTTACAGGCTGCGGAGATACAAGTGACGGCAGCTCTTCAAGCAAGAAGTCTTCAGACTCATCTCCTGCTGCTGCAGCAGAAATAGATGAGAACACAACAGGCGCAGCTGAAAGCGGAGATGCTGCAGAGGCAGAAAAAACTCCTGATGCAGGTAATGAAAGCAGCAGCGATTACAGCTACCACGGCGGAAAGTTCATCGTTACTCTCTATCCGGACAAGGCTCCTATCACCTGTGAGAACTTCGAGAAGCTGGTTTCAGAGGGCTTCTATGACGGACTTACCTTCCACAGAGTAATTGAGGGATTCATGGCTCAGGGCGGTGATCCTCTCGGTACAGGTGTCGGCGGAAGCGATGAGGAGATCAAGGGCGAGTTTTCTGCAAACGGCGTAGATAACGACCTCTCACATACCCGTGGAGTTATCTCAATGGCAAGAAGCGCTATGCCCGACAGCGCATCCAGCCAGTTCTTTATCTGCTACAGCGATGACTGTACCTTCCTCGACGGAAACTATGCTGCATTCGGCATGGTAACAGAGGGTATGGATATCATCGACGGCTTTCTTGAGGTCCCACGTTCTTTCGGCAGCGACGGAGATATGTCCTCTCCTGACGAGCCTATCGTTATCGATAAGGCCGTTATGCTCGATCCCGATTCAGACGGAAATCCAAGAGCCGAGTTCACAATGAAATAAATAAAAAGTCCGGAAGCATATGCTTCCGGGCTTTTTATATGATTTTCTGTCTGAGCATACACAGGTCGAAGGCGTCCACACGTCCGTCGAAGTCAAGGTCAGCAAGCACCATATCATCAGGCTCTATAGTTCCGTTGCCAAGTATGTACTTGTTAAGTGTTACAAGATCTGCGATACCGACCTTTTCATCCAGATTCACATCGCCTACAGAGTTCGGGCAGGCAGGGAGAGTTTTGAGCTGGAAGCTGTGCATATCAGAAGGATATTTAATAGTCCAGCTTTCATGATCTCCGCCGGCTTTTTTCAGCTCATCGTCTGATCTCATGAACCAGTCATAGCTTTTTTCGTTGTTATGGTCATCCCATGTTGTATCGATATGAAAGTAGTGGCCGTCTATTTTCGCAACATTCCATGCGTGGGTGCTGCTGTGTACATAGCAGGTTGGGATGCCGGCGGCGTTGAGCAGGATATTATAAGCTCTTGAATAGCCCTCGCACTGCGTGGTATCATTAAGAAAGGCAGTTTCGTCGCTGTGATTGATAGCTTTGAGATCCCTGTCGTTTTTGTTATATGTGAGCTTGCTGCAGAGCCAGTCGTGAAGGGCTTTGGCCTTCTGCATATCGCTCATATTCACATCAGTGTACTCATCAATGACTTTCTGTACTTTATCAAGAACATAATCTGTCAGGAAGCCTACGTTGTAAGCCCCATTAAAGCGGGAAAGGATAAGCTCCCTGTAATTATTGTTCAGTGTTCCTGTACTGCTGTCAAATACCGGTTCTTCGTTTATAAGCCTTAACATAGGGCAGTCGCTGAAGGAATTATTCATTTCCGTGGTTTGGGGATCGAATGAAATATTTAACAGGTTGCTGCATTTATTGAAGGTGTACTGCCCTAAGGAGGTGTTTCCGAGGAGCTCGACGGTTTTGAGCTCAGGACATTCCTGAAAAGCTTTGTCACCGATAGTGCAGTTGCTCAGGCTCACACTGGAAAGTGAGGCACAGTTTTTGAATGCATATGATTCTATTTTTCCATCGCTGCAGTTGATATATACACTTTTCATATAATCGCAGTTCATGAATGCACTCAGGCGTATTGAACATTCATCGGTTATTACATCAAAAGACTTAAGAGGGTTATTATAAAATGCATGGTCGTTTATCTGAAGCTTTTTGAGTGACAGGGGGAATTCTACCTCTTGTAAACTGTGGAAGTTATAAAATGTTCCGTCGTCAATAGTAAGTGTTTCAATACTATCATTGAATTTGACTTTTTTAATATAATGATAAAGCGGCAGATAATAAGAATATTCCAATTCATCATAATCATATTTTGATAATGTTAACCCATCCTGCAAAAAATAGTCGGTCGTCAGTTCCGTCTTATTATTTGTTATCGTCATCGTGAGGTCTTTATCTACATACAAAAAAATCTGTTCATCATCATATGTAATGTAGCTTTGGGATAGTGGAAGAAATTTTTCGAGCTCCTCGTATGTCCATTTATATTCTTCTTCTGAACTTCCATCGCTATTTTCGGCGTATACAGTAACTGCTGAAAAGCAGCAGGCTAATAACATGACAGTTGTCAGAATACAGACCGCTGTTCTTGAAATGATATTCATTTTGGTCACCCCATTTTGACAAAAAGTGTTTTTAAACAAAAATCCCCACAAATGTTGATACGTTTATTATATCACATTCATGGAAATTTTGCAACCCTGTTTTATTTTTTATTATATTTTACGTAATACAGCTGTTTCTGCCGCTCGTTATTCTACAATAAGCTCTACCGGACAGTGATCGCTGCCCATTACGTCTGTGAGGATAACGGAATCCTTTACTCTGTCCATGAAACGCTCCGATACCACGAAATAGTCTATGCGCCATCCAGCGTTCTTTTCTCTTGCACGGAAGCGGTATGACCACCATGAATAGGTAACTGTATCGGGATACAGCCGGCGGAAGGTGTCTGCAAATCCGGCACTGAGAAGCTCAGTGAATTTGCCTCTTTCCTCATCGGAGAATCCTGCGTTGCCACGGTTGGTCTTGGGATTTTTCAGGTCTATCTCCTCGTGAGCCACGTTCAGATCTCCGCAGTATACTACCGGCTTTTTCTTGTCAAGTCCGCTGAGGTATTCCCTCATTGCGTCCTCAAACTCCATCCGGTAGTCAATGCGCTTAAGACCGTCCTGTGCATTCGGTACATAGCAGCATACAAAGTAGAAATCCTCGTACTCGCAGGTTATTACTCTTCCCTCGTCGGTATGTTCGCCGTTCAGTCCGTAGGTCACGGAGAACGGTTCTTTTTTTGTGTATACCGCAGTTCCTGAATAGCCCTTCTTTATGGCGCTGTGGAAATACTTGTGGTATCCCTCCGGGGAGAAGTCAGCCTGCTCGGGCTGCATTTTTGTTTCCTGCAAGCAGAATATATCAGCGTCAGCGCTGTTGAAAAAGTCTCCGAAGCCCTTTTGCAGACAGGCACGGAAACCGTTTACGTTCCATGAAATGAGTTTCATAAATTACCTCCGGAAATATTGTTACATAAAGTATAACACATTTCCGGAGGTTTTGCAATATCAGTTAGTAGTTGTCAGAAAGTAGTTATTAGAAAGCAGTATGGGAGCCCGAAGCCGGGCTCCCATGATGTGATCTTTTCCTTATGGATCTAAGGTTATGTTAGTCAGTGTCATATCATAGTATGTTGTTTCGTCGTTCTTTTCGCTGAATCTTACCAGCATACCGTTCTGGTCTATTCCTATGATAATATCTACATTGCAGGAGTAACCCATAATAAAGTGCTCAACATTTGCTTTCAGATAGCGGATACCGTTTTCCTCAGTTATTTCATAGTTGTTATTTGAATTGCATTGTCCGATCATTTCAAGTGCTTTATCGACCATGAACTGATAGTCCGGGAGGGGAGTTTCGATACCGGGAGCGCCTGTAAGATTGAATGTCCTTACACGCTTTGCGCTGCCGTCATCTGTAGTTGTTATTTCGGCAGAACTGTCGAAATTGTCGATACCCTTTCCTTCCTCGGTCAGTGTCAGATGCACGCCGTTCTTTTCGCAGCTTACCTTAGCAGCAAGAGTTGTTGTTCCGTTATCCAGTTCAGCGTTGTTGCAGGAGAATTCAGCGGTGCCGTTTTTATTGACGTCCCATGCTGCGCCGGGAGCATTTATCTCATACTGGCATATATCCTCATATTTCACACCGTTTATTTCACCTGTAATGTATCTGTCGTAGCAGAATGTGATATCTCCATCTGCTGTGAAGTGATCGTATTTGCTTACAGATTCTATAATGGATTTACGGAAGCCGTCAAGTGAATCCGGTTCACATTCAAAGTATCCACGGAGCGTATCCTTTATTTCATTTACATGGTCTGTTGTAGCAAATGTATAGTCATTCCATTTGAGCTGACCTTTTTCGTTTATATAAAGGATGCCGTAATCATCTTCAATTGTATAGAAATTCTTTTGTTCAAAAAACTCTGAGGTATAGCTCCATGTGCAGCTGCTGAGAAGAGACTTGAGTTCAGTTCCGGTTTTGCCGTCCATAACAAGGAGGAAAGGCTGTGCATTATCCAGCTTTTCGGCAGTATATCGGATATCAGTTTCACTGTCGGGGATATGCTGTCTGATGATATTCTGAGCAGTATCATTGCCGGAATTATCTGTATTGACATTGCTGCTGGAAGCGTTATCGTTTGTATAGCGGATATTGCTGAGCTTATAGCTTATATATGTCTTGTCAGCAGTATACTCTCTGTACTCTGTGATTATTCCTGTATCGGGATCAATTACGAGTTCGTGTATCTCATTGCCGTAATCAAGAACATAGAGCTCTGCCTTATCGATGAATTCTTCTGTGTGCTTGTTGATAGGAAGCTTGTAGAGAACTCTGTTTATGAGCTGTGTATAGCTGATGCCGGGTTCAAAACTGTGGTTCCACATTTCATCAAAATTTGAACGTCCGTGGCTTGCCTCATCGTAGAGACCGCTGAGACCGTCAGATGTATATTCAGCGCTTGGTATGACGGTGTGCTCGTGTGTCACCTTGTCTGCGTCTATAGTGAACTCCATTTCGCCGTGCTCGTCAATGGTAAGGATATTGCCGTTTTCTGAGTATGGCGAATCGTATATAACATCGATAGAAGCGTTCAGCTTTGTGTAGTATTCCGATGAACGTGCTATCCTGTAGTACAGCTCGTCATTCACGGTGAAGTCGCTGCTGGTGGAGAATGCCTCATATATTGTATCTGCAAGCTCCCTGGCAGAATCTGTCCTGTATACCTTGCCGCCTATGAGTACCTGACCTTTTTCGTTGATCGTTGCATTGCCGAGAACATAGTAGTCAGTATAATCAAAATCTTTATCCTCAGTCCACTCAAGTGTCTGCATTACCTTTGCTACAGGTGCCATGAGAACAGCATCAATTGGAAGTGGATGGGAATTCTCTGAGTCGTCAACATAGAAGGTTGCTGATATCTGTGAAATGCCGGTCATCCAATCTATTTCATTGAACGCTTCGGGCATACCTGTAACATTATCTGTTGTTTCCGGAGCTTCTGTTGTAGCTTCCGAAGGTGTTTCAACATTGCTGGCTGCGATATGTGAATCGTTCTTATCCTTTGAAGCTCTGTACCATACTGTACCGGCGGCGCCGCATACAAGTACGAGAGCTGCTGCCATTGCGGCATATCTCTTGAATACGGATGTGTGGATGCGTTCAACGCTGCTTACACTATCCTCGTATTCCTCAATTTTTCCTGGTTCTGATGCGAGAGCCTTTTCCATTTTCTTTTTGAACTCATCGCTGCATTTAATGTTGTCCAGGTGATATCTATATTCTTTCTGATCCATAGTTATCCTCCTTCTCAAGTTCCATCCGGAGCTTCTTTCTTCCTCTCTGGAGCAGTGAACTTACTGTGTTCTCGCTTTTGCCGAGAAATCCGGAGATCTCACGGATGTTGTAGCCTTCGTAATAGTAAAGAAATATGACTTCGCTGTATTTCTGGGGGAGAGTTCTTATCATATCCCTGATGCCGTCCGGATCATCCACGGGACTTGCGATCTGCGGTGCATTTTCATCGTCGATCGAAGATGTGCGGCTGAAACGGAAGCTCTTGCGGAAATTCCTTCCGAGATTGATAGCGGCTCTCAGCAGCCATGCTTTCATGTGCTCATCGTTTGCAAACTCTGTCTGCGAGGAATGGAGCTTAAGGAAAACGTCCTGGGTTATGTCCTCGGCCTCCTGTATAGAGCCTGTGCAGGCGTAAGCGGTTCTGAGAACTGTGTCTCCGTATTTCCTGAAAGCATATAGTGCTGTATTTTCATTATCAGTCATATCGTTTCCTCCTTTCGTTTTCTTTGGGGCCCTTTACTATACATACAACTGAGAAGGCTGATTTCGTGCATTTTTTTCAAAAAAATTTTTCGGACGGCATTACCGTCCGAAATATAGCTGAAAACATAGGATCTATTTTTTTGTGTCCGCATTGAATACCGGGATCTTATAGCGCCTTTTGTATTCCTTCGGCGTCATACTGAAGTGCTTGCGGAATATTTTAATAAAGTAGCTCTGGGAGCTGAATGCCAGAAGATTACTGATCTCGGTATCGGTGTGCTCGGTGTAGAGCAGGAGCGCAGAGGCCTCTTCCGTCTTCATCTTGTTCACATATTCGCTGAACGGGATACCGGTCTCCTTTTTGAAGAGCCGTGAGAGGTATGCCGGGCTAAGTCTGAGCTGCTCGGCTGCGTCCTCAAGCAGTACTCGGCTGTGGAGGTGATTGGCGATATAGTCAATAGCGCTGACCACCTGCTTTGAGCATATGCCGCTGAGCTTTATTATACGCATTTTGTCGGTGTAGCCCTCTATCATTTCCTTGTGAACATCACGCAGGTCCGGTTCGTTGGTGCATTTGTCAGCCTTCATTATATAATAGTCGCTGAGGCTGTACGCCTCCTCCGGAGTCATGCCCTTGTTTATGCAGGTGCGGGCGATTATAGCTGCGAGGACAACGAAATGGTATTTGAGGTTGCGGAGACTGTCCTCGCTGAGAACACCGCAGCCCTCGCTGCAAAGGGGCTGCATGAATACCCTTACCAGTTCGATATTGCCGGCACAGATGCTGTCATAGAAAGCAATCTCACGGTCAAGGGAGGCGTGTTCAAAGTCCTCCTCACGCTTTTCAAAGAGGTGTGAGGCGATATATTTTTCGGTCATTTCGTTCATACTGGCGCCTCCTTTCGGCGGTAATGGATAATATCACGTTTTTATGGGGATAATTATATCATACGGTTTGTGTATCAAAGCCTATATAATTATAACATATCTGTGAAAAAATGTCAACTTTCAACAAAGAAAAAGCTGGAGCCAAAGAACTTCCAGATCTTATTCAAATGGCATTATAATACCTGGATCAAGCCGGATCTGCAAGACAGAGATAATGGATATTCCGCAATATCGTTCTGCTTTTGCAGGCGAAAATGCTGTATTACAGCATATATGTAAAAAAATTGCAAAATTGGTGTGCCAGTGCTTGCATTATACTGATTAATGTGCTATAATGTATTTACCCTAATAAAGGAGGTGAGAATAATGAAAATACAGCATCTTGAATATGTTATCGCAATCGCAAGGGAAGGAAGTATCACTAAGGCCGCTAAGGTACTCTATCAGGCTCAGCCTAATATCAGCATCGCACTCAAGGATCTTGAGGAAAGCCTTGGCATACAGATATTCCAGCGTACCCAGAGCGGTATGGTCATCACACCGGAGGGTGAGGAGTTCATCGAGAGAGCTAAGAGCATTGTTGAGGAGTTCCACAGCCTGGAGGCTCTGTATTCCCGTAAGGAGATGAATACCTCCGAGATAAGAGTGGCAGCCACACGTTCTCCATACGTTGCCGCAGCTATGGGCAAGATGATATCTGATCTGGACGAGACTACGCAGGGCTTCAGTATCTCTCTTCTTGAGACAAGCACCAACAAGGTCATTGAGGAGACCTGTAACGGAATTGCCGATATCGGTGTTCTTCGTATACCTACACTTCAGCTCGATGTCCTTCAGGAACGTCTTGAATCAAAGAAGCTTTGCAGCAGAACTATACTGGAATACCACTTGCAGCTCATGATGCACAAGGATCATCCTCTTACAAAGTATGATGATGTTCCGTTTGAACTTCTTGAGAAGTATCCTGAGATAATCCATAACGATTCTGAGCCGGACATAGTCCGTAAGGCTTCTATCAATCCTGATTATGTATCAAAGGCAGGAGGAAAGAAGATATACGTGTATGACCGTGGTACACAGAAGAGTATGCTTGATATAGTACAGAATGCGTATATGTGGGTAGGCCCGCTTCACCCGGCGCCGCTTGCATTGGGAAGCATGACCACAAGACGGTGCTCATATGCTACCTGTCTGAACCGTGATATAATAATCTATCGTAAAAAGGTTGAAGATCATCCGATGATAAAGACTTGTATAGATTATATAACAAAATTCGCAGATTTTACAAGACAAGGCATGGAAGAAGCAGCAAAAAAAAAGAATGAGAAGCTTTAAGGTTCTCACTCTTTTTTTAAAGGATGGATAGAAAATTTCTTGTTCTTATTGGCTTGTCTATATTATAGCATTACAGGTGCAGAATTTCAAATATTTATTTTTAATTCCTATATATATTTTGCATATGCAAATCAAAACACCGTTACAGGAAATGACCTGATAACGGTGTTTTTTTACATTTTACAGTTGTCTGTCAGTCTTTTTTACCCTTGTTTTCGGACTTTTTTGCGGAGGGATCTTTGCTGCCGCCGGATTTCTTTTCATCCTTGTTTTTGCCATCGGGTTCATCGTCTTCAACGATCTTTTTGTAGTTTGCTTCCGCCTCTTTTTCCAAGGCTTCTTTCTTTGCCTTTCTTGCTGAGACAGGAGCGCCCTTGCGTCCTCTTGCCATGAGTACGGCTGCAAATACTACAGCAGCTAATACCAGTGCGATCGCCACGATAATAAATGCGAATCGCTTGAGATTCTTGTCGGAGGCAGAGTAGTCTATCTCATTTGACTTTGCGTACTTCTCAGCGGCTGATCCGGAGGATACGCTCATAGTGAAGTCGCTGATCTTTACTTCGCTTTCGCCGGTACTGTCTATGGTGTAGCCAAAGGCCTTTTCGCCCACTTCCTTAACACTTTTCGGGACGGTCGCCTTTTTAAGGTTGCCGCAGCCGAAAAACGCCTTGTCACCGATGGATTCAAGGCCGTCCTGCAATACCAGGTGATCCAGTGAAGCACAGCCCAGGAATGCGCTGTCGCCGATCTCTTTAAGTGATATCGGCAGCTCTATTGTCTGAACAAGCTCGTTGTAGGTAAAGGCGCCGGTGCCTATCGAGGTAAGCCCCTCGGAAAAATCCAGCTTCTTTACATTGCAGCAGTCCCAGAATGCGTTGCTGCATATCTCTGTAACAGAGCCCGGGAAGTATATCTCCTCAAGGCCGTAGCACATGGAGAAGGCTCCGGCATTGATAGTCCTTATGCCTTCCGGGATGCGAAGAGCACCTTTGATAGCGGCTGAGCCTCTGTAGATCTCAGTCTTGTCCTTATCCATGAGCTTGCCGTCGTCAAATACGAAGCCTGCACATCCGTCTGCGTCTATTGTTTCCAGCGGAACGCAGGTGAAGGCAGCAGAGCCTATTTCTGTAAGCGAATCCGGCAGGGTTAAAGAAGTCATTGCAGAGCAGTTTGAAAATGCGGATTCACCTATTTTTGTGACACTGTCCGGTATTTCGATCTCTGTGAGGCTGCTGCATCCCATAAAGGCGTTGTCCGGTATCTCCGTTAGGGATTTCGGAAGCGTTACTTTGCGGAGAGATGTGCAGAAGCTGAAAGCGCCCTTGCCTATCTTCTTGACTGTGGGCGGGATCTCCAGCTCAGTGATGCCGGCACAGTTGTAGAATGCATCCTCCTTTATTTCAACGATAGGGGTTCCGTTTACAACGCTGGGGAAGCTGGTCATTGTTGATGCAATGAATCTCTTGACTGCATAGCCGCCGTCTACCTCTTCGTATGTGAAAAGACCGTCCTGTTTTACGTCCTGAGCGCCGCTTGCAGCATCTGTGCGGAGGGCTCGTAACGGTACAGCGGTAAAGCAGAGGAATGCTGCTGCGGATACAGACAATATCTTCTTAATCCTGTTCATCGTCGTTGTCATCCTTTCCGCTGGTACTGTCTTCGTCAGCAGTTTCTTCGGCGTTATTGACCTCAGCTGCCTTTTCCTTTTTCTTGGCAGCCTTCTTTTCCTTTTCGGCCTTTTCTTTTTCGCTCTTCTTTTTCTTTGATCTTTTTGTGAACAGTGCTGCGATAAGAGCGGCAAGTGCAAGGGCGACAGCGCCTGCTGCTATCTCTAATATGCTCTTCTTTACGTTCTTTCCGAAGAGTTCGATGGTTCCGGTTATAACTTCTATGTCGTTGTCCTTGGCGTATTCATAGCCCTTTGTGCCCTTGTCGGCATAGATCTTGAAGTCCTTCATCAGCGTTTCGCCGTTTTCCTCGTTTTCAAGGAGATTTGCCTCGTCCTCGTAGTAGTATCCGCAGGCATACTCTCCGATCTCTTCAAGATCCTTGTAGAAACGCAGGCTCTTCAGCTCCGGGCAGTCAAGGAATGCATAAGCGCCCACGCTCTTGAGCTTCTTTGAGAGCTTTACCTTTTTGAGTGCGGAGCAGCCTTCAAAAGCACCTATATCAATAGTCTCAACATTTGGCAGCTCAACTTCCTCGATGTATGGGTTGAGGAAGAATGCGGATTTGCCGATAGTTGTGATATCCTTTGAGGCCTTGAATGTCTTGGCTGTTCTGGCAGGAGGATAGCACAGCAGAGCCTTTTTGTCGCTGCTGTAGAGTATACCGTCCTCAGAGGAGAATGATCCTCCGCTTCCGGATACTACATTGATGTTCTCAAGGGCATTGCATCCTGCAAAGGGGTATTCGTTGCCTACACCTATGGTCTTGCAGTTGCCTGAGATAGTGATATCGGTAAGGGAATTGCAGCCGAGGAAGACGTCTGAGCCGATAGTCTCAGCTCCGCCAAGGTCTACTGATCTGAGCACTTCGCAGCCGTTGCATATATAATCCTCGATAGTAACAAGGCTCTGCGGGAGAGTGAGCTTTTCAAGCATACCGCAGTCCTTGAATGCCATTTTCTTTATCTCTTTTACGCCTTCGGGTATGGTTATCTCTCTTGCATAGGTGCTGCTGAATGCGATAGTGTATATCTTTGTTACAGGTTTGCCTTCTATCTCGGCAGGCACATTTATAACATCATCCGTTGAATTGCAGGAGAGTATGTATACTTCATTGCCGTCAACGGCATAGTCATAGTCTTCCCATGTTTTCTGTTCAAGAGAAAGTATCTCCTCAACGTCAGCATTTTCTTCCTCAGACTGGAAGGTGAAATCGTTTGCGTAGCCGTATTCGCTGTCTGTATCCGTAGCGTATGTCTGGGCTGCGGAGCCGTATTCACCGATGATTACGAAGTCACTGACAGGACATTCCTCGCCGTTGGGAGCTGTCTCATAGCCGAATGCACAGTAGCCTATCTCCTGTACAGTACGTGGTATCTTCACGCTCTTGAGACCGGTGTCGATGAAAGCGTACTGTCCGATAGATGTGATAAGGTGTGGCAGTTCAACTTCTGTAAGGGCAGTACAGCCAAAGAATGCAGCGCCGCCGATAGTTGAGAGATCTTCCGGGAAAACGATCTCAGTAAGTGAGCTGCATCCTGAGAATGCATATCCGCCCAGCTTGTCAACAGTAGTCTTGCTCAGATCAGCTTTTTTCAGCGAAGCATTTCTTGCAACAGCAAAGTCCTTGACAGTAGTGAGGCTGTCCGGGAAGGTGATATTTTCAAGTTCGGTTTCATATATTGCAGCGCTTCCCAGCTCTTCAACGCCGTCAGGTATGGTATAGCTTTTGCCTGATTTCCTTGTAGGATAGCATACAAGACGCTTCTTGTCCTTGGTGAAGAGGATGCCGTCCTCAGAAACATAATCCTTGTTTCCGGAGTCCACATTTATCTCCCTGAGGTTTCCGCAGACCTTGAAGGGGTTGTTGGTTGATATATACTCTACAGAAGCAGGGATGGATACAGTCTCAAGGAATTTATTCAATTCCTTGCCGAATACCCATTCGCCGATATCGGTTACGGGCAGGCCGTCTATTGTATCGGGGATGACAAGATCAACTATAGTATTGGTGCATTTTGTTATCGTTACAGTATCGTTGTCGCTGACGGTATATGTAAAGTCTCCTGATGTTTTTTCATTGCTGTCAGCCGCTTCCTCTGCTGCTTCGGAAACGGCAGCGCTTTCCTCATTGTCGGCATATGCGCTTACCGGAGATACTGCCGCAGAAGCACAGATGAGCAGACTCATCAGCAGAGCGGCGGTCTTATTCTTCTTAAACATTTAACTAACCCTCTCTTTACGGCTATGAGCCGATAATATGCTTTATACATTATAACATACAAAAAAATATAATGCAATGTATTTCACTTAGTTTTCGCATATCTTATACATATTTTTCAGCTGCGAATATCCTGTCCGGGAGCGGCATATGATGTATGGACAAATCATTTATCCGGAGGGGATGCTATGGGACTTACCGAAAAGGAAGCGGCTGAAAGACTTAAGGCCGATGGGGAGAATCTGCTTGAAGAGGGGAAAAAGACCAGTGCAGCGGCTATATTCATAGGACAGTTCAGGGATGTCATGGTGATGATACTCCTTGCCGCTACAGGAGTATCTGTACTGCTGGGAGAGATATCAGACGCTGTAACGATAATACTCATCGTCCTGCTCAACGCTGTGCTGGGCTTCGTTCAGGAATTCCGTACTGAGCATACTCTTGAAGCCCTGCGCTCGATGACTGCGCCCACAGCTAAATGCTATCGTGACGGGGAGCTCAGGGTGATAGATGCAGCAGGACTTGTGTGCGATGATATCATAGAGCTTGAAGCCGGAGACCGTGTGCCGGCAGACTGTGCTGTGCTCAGGGCGGCAGGATTCTATGCTGATGAGTCTATGCTTACCGGCGAATCCGAGGCTGCAGCAAAGAACGCAGGGCCTGCTTCGGATACCGACAATTCCATAAACAAGAGCAATATAGTTTACTGCGGCACTTCTGCAACAAAGGGTACCTGCATGGCGAAGGTCATAGCTACGGGAAAGCGTACTCAGATGGGACGCATATCGGAAATGCTGGCGGATATCGATAAGGAGCTGACACCCCTGCAAAAGAGGCTTGCAGAGCTCGGAAAGGCTGTGGCAGTGATATGCCTAATAGTGTGCGGAGCAGTATTTGCAGCAGGGATACTCCGTGGCGAAGAGGTGTTCGCCATGCTTATGACCGGAATAACCATTGCGATAGCTGCTATTCCGGAGGGACTTCCGGCGACAGTGACTATAGCTCTTGCGCTGGCCGTCAACCGTATGCTGAAGCAAAAAGCCCTTGTCAACAAGCTCCACAGCGTTGAGACTCTCGGCTGTACATCTGTGATATGCTCGGATAAAACAGGGACTATCACTGAGAACAAAATGACCGTCACAGAGCTTGCTGCGGCGGATGAGAGCTACTATTTCAGCGGCATGGGCTACCGTATAAGCGGTGGAGTGACAAAAGGCGATGAAGGGACAGCGATCAATCCCATAAACGAAAAAGCCCTTACTGAAAGCCTTATCTGCGGAGTTATATGCTCTGATGCTTCCATAACGGCTCCTTCCGGAACAAAGAGCCGCAACAGAGGTGCTGTTACCGGCAAGGGCGAATGGAAAGTTACCGGCGATCCCACAGAGGCTGCTCTGCTTATAGCAGCTTCAAAGGCTGGGATAACGAAGGCTTCCCTTGAAAATGAGCGCCGGAGACTTGATGAATTTCCCTTTGACAGCGAGAACCGCTTTATGGCGGTACACTGTATCTGCGGCAGCGGCAGGAGGATGTACTTCAAGGGGGCAGAGGAAGTGCTTCTGCCACGGTGTTCCATGTATATGGCTGAAAATGGCGAGCTGCTGCCGCTTACCCCGGCAGTCCGAAGCCGCATAAGTGCGAAGATGATAGAAATGTCAGACAAGGCGCTGAGAGTGCTTGCGCTGGCTTACTGTGATTCCGAAAGCTTTGATCCTCACAGCGGCGGACTTATATTCCTCGGGCTGACCGGTATGATCGATCCTCCACGGGAGGAGGCAAGGACGGCTATAAGAAAATGTGCAAACGCCTCGGTAAAGACTGTTATGATAACCGGAGACCATAAGAATACCGCTGTTGCTGTCGCAAGAAAAGCAGGTCTGCTCAAGGGCGGCAAGGCTATGACCGGGGAGGAGCTTGACCGCCTGTCTGATGAGGAGCTTGATCGCATTATAGGCAAATATACCGTGTTCGCCCGTGTTGAGCCGGTACATAAGCTGCGTATAGTCCGGAGCTTCAAGCGCCGTGGAGAGATAGTGACCATGACCGGAGACGGTGTGAATGATGCTCCTGCCATAAAAGAGGCTGATGTGGGCGTAGCAATGGGCGTTACCGGTACTGACGTTACGAAGCAGGCGGCCGATGTGATACTTCTTGACGACAACCTTGCCACGCTTGTGAATGCTGTGGAGCAGGGCCGCTGTGTATATGCGAATATACGAAAATTTGTACGTTATCTCCTTTCCTGCAATATCGGAGAGGTGCTGACAATGTTCCTTGGTATACTTATGGGTATGCCTATGGTGCTGCTGCCGGTTCAGATACTTCTTGTAAATCTTGTTACAGACGGACTGCCTGCAGTGGCTCTCGGAATGGATCCGCCTGAAAAGGAGATAATGAGCCGTCCGCCAAGACGTTCAACAGAGGGCTTCTTTTCCGGCGGTCTTATGGGGATGATAGTGTTCAGGGGCATATTCATCGGCCTTTGCACACTTGCTTCATTTGCATTATCGCTGCGGCTGGGCGGCACTGAGGAGGCGGCACGCACCTGTGCTCTCATCACTCTTGTCATGTCGCAGCTCATACACGTTTTTGAGTGCAGGTCTGAGACACGCTCCATATTCCGTATCAATCCATTCGGAAATATGAAGCTGCTGCTGGCGGCAGTGATATCAGTCGGAGTGCTGGCTGCTGCGGTTATGGTCCCGCAGTTGCAGACGGTGTTTGAGACGGTGATACCGGAGCGTGAGCAGCTCCTTACAGCTCTTGGACTGAGTGCGGCAGTGCCGGTAATAAGCGGATTATTCAGATAATATGGTAAAAAAATGCTGGCGTTTGGCCTGGGGATCGTGGATGACAGCGTGAATTTTGGCTGTATATAGCCTTGTTTGCTTTAAACACGGCAGCTTTGAAAAAATTATTTTAAAATTTTCTTGACATTATTAAACGTTAGTGCTATAATGAATATCGGTGTTAGTAATAATACCAATAAATTATACAGGAGGTAATATCAAATGTTAAAAACACGTAAGTACATTTGTACCGCACTCGCAGCTCTCACACTTATCACAGGCTCAGCAGCAACTTCATTCGCAACTGGAAACGATATTTTCCCTTCCGTAATGATCTCCCTTGATGCAAACGCACAGGATATCGCTGTTAATCAGGAGCGTTATGCCACAAAGGCAGGTGCTCATATAGTTGACGGCGCAGGAAAATATGTTGCAACCGCAGCAGTTGGTTATACATTTACTGTTGATACTATCAGGGCTCAGAACAATAAGCCAACACTGTTGCATTCAGATGAGTTCGTAGCAACTAATGGAAAGAAAGTAAAGGGTTGGATAAAGGAAGCTGATTGC
>LVAK01000060.1 GCA_001604035.1 Clostridiales bacterium Firm_05 | reverse complement strand
GCAGCACTTTCCTTCAACGGAGAGTCATCCGGAAGAAGGCGGTATGCTATATTGTGCTGATCCCATTCATACGCCATGTCATCTGCAGTGCGGTATGAGGACATATCAGCACCGTGTATCGGATGTATCTCCAGAAGCGCTGCACATATCTCCCTCATTGCATCCCGATCATCTATACGATATGAATCTCGGATCTTCCAGTTATCAGGTGTATATTCTGCCTGGAAGGTCATGTCTCCGTAACAGAACTCATAGTTCATTCCGCTTCCGTCTGTATCTGTAATAACTACAGGCTCATTTATATTCTCAGCCGGAATCGTTTCAGCTTCCGTACATAGGGCAGAAGAATCTGCTGTCACCTCGGCCGCAGTGGCCGCACTGCTTGTTCCGGAGCTGTCCTGTCCTGTTTCGGAGCAGCCTGAAAACAGAAATGCTGACAGGAACAGGGCGGGTATAATTTTGAATGATAATGCCATTTTTTCACCTCATAAGCGATAGTCTTTAAAATAAATTATATCACATTCCCGATGTGATTTCAATAATGCAGGGCAACAATCGAAAAACCGCATAAAATGGATTGTAAAACGCTTTTGACTGTGATATAATGTTCTCAACAGATAAAAGCGGACACTTAATTTTTTATTTAAGGAGTTGATGATCTATGGACATTTCCGGATACGGAAAAACATTTTTCAAACGAGCAGTATCTGCTCTGTGCTGTGCAGCGATGATGCTGCCGGTTATTCCTGCCAGAGCCTCACAAACCCAGGCTGTCGGAACAGCTGCTGCAAATATCTCAGAGGATGTCGGTCTTGTGGGAAATCTTTTCTGTATCTCCGGCAGCGATAATGCTGACCACGGCGCTCTGCAATGGGCAACAACACTGCCGGCTGACAGCTTCACACTGTACAGGTCCACCGAGCCTGACAGCGGCTTTTCTCCCATCTATTACGGCTCAGGTACTTCCTTTGAGGATGACGATATGGATATCGGAAAGACCTACTATTACCAGCTCAAGGTCACCTCAAAGGGCAAGGACAATTATTCCTCTGTGAAAACACTTACACCTGAGAAAGTACCTGCCGGACTTAACACATACGACAATCAGAAGGGCAGCAGCCTTTACTATGAAACAAGCGGATATAAGGTGGGGAACACCTATTACAGCTACTCACTTAAAAGTCACAGCGGCCAGAATGATATTTACCTGGCAGAGACTACTTCATCAGACGGCAAGTGGTTCTCCAATGAACGGAATGCTGCCGGCTCCGATCAGAATCCCGACCTTGCAAGCTGCAAGATCGAATCGGTGCATATCGATTATATCCCAGCAAAAAATAAAGTCGTAGTCTGGGCACACTGGGAAAAGCCAAGCGGCTACAGTGACGGAAAAGCTCTTGTGATCACCGGAACTCCGGGCGGCGAATTCAAGGTCCACCATGTATACAATCCCCTTGGCATCCAGGTCAGAGATATGGCTATATTCTTTGACGATGACGGTGCAGGATACCTTATCGCCGCTGCCAATAAAGATGGGCAGGGCGCTAATGCCACCATATATATATTCAGAATGAATGACGACTACAGCGACGTTACAAAGGTCGTAAAAACTCTCCACGAAGACCAGTACAGAGAGTTTCCTAATCTTATAAAGCATGACGGTTACTACTTCCTCTTCACATCACAGGCCGCAGGCTGGTATCCCAGCAGCGGCGCATACACTGTAACAGATGACCTTTACGGAGAATGGAGCGAGCTCAGAAGTATCGGTAACAGCTCAACCTTCTCCTCGCAGTCAGGCTGGATAGTTGATCTTCAAGGCAGGAATTACCTTATGCACGCTTATCGCTGGCTGAGAGCCTCCTCCACCAGCGGAACTACGCTCTGCCCACTTTATTTCGATAACAGCTTTGCATTCTACGACTATTATCCATCGTTCAGATACAGCACCAAGACCGGTGATCTTTATCCGGTACAGCAGGGACAGCTTCTATCGCAGGACAAGCCTGCCTACGCCTCCCTGGCAGCGATATCTGATAGTTCTGCATCCAAAGCTGTGGACGGCTCCTATGCCTCCTCATTTACTGCCATAGGTGACTATAAAAAATGGCCCTTCTATATACAGGTCGATCTTGAACAGGTATGTGACTTGTCAAATGTCCAGATCTCCTGGTATATCTGCAAGGGCTCAGAGGGGTACTATACCTACACTATCGACGGAAGCACTGACGGCGTGAACTGGACACAGCTTCTCGATCATACGGATAAAAACAAGGAGGAGATCACAAAGACCTACGGCTTCAACAGTGATATGCTGGAGGGAAGAGCAAGATACGTCCGGCTGAATGTAAAAAATGCAACATTACAGAATAATCCCAACAATAACTGGTATACACCGACTGTATATGAATTCAAGATCTTCGGAACCCCTGTCAGCGAAGCCGCCTTCCCTGTCCCGGCAGTAAGCTATGATTTCGAGAACGTTTCCGGCGGGATAGTTCCCGATATAAGCGGTAACGGCGGTGACATGAAGCTCTTTGGCAATGCAGCAGCAGTAAAAGACGGCTCAAACAGTAACGTTCTGAAGCTTGATCCTGATAACTCCACCTACGGCCAGCTCCCCGACAAGCTTCTTGACGGATGCACGGAATATACTGTCGTAATGGATGCAAGATCTGATTCGGACGGAGATTTCTTCACCTTTGCTGCCGGACAGGACAAGGAAAAGTATACCTTCTTCAAGATCGCAAAAGATCATTTCAGATTTGAGACCACAACGGATACCTGGCGTGATGAAAGCGGTTTCAGGTACGATCTTGACGCTACAGACTGGCACAGATATATCCTTACAGTAAACGGCGGTGACGCTAAGTTGTATATTGACGGCAAATATGTCGACGGCACCACCGAGCTCCATACTCTTGCAGCAGATATGGGCAGCGGACAGGTTTGCTACATAGGCAGATCATTCTACCCTGACGATATCAATTTCAGCGGAGCGATAGACAACCTTTCCGTATACCGCACTGCTCTTTCACCTTCTGAGGTACAGATCTTATCCTGTACTCCCGGAGATGTGAACTGCGACCGGAAAGTAAATATTGCAGATATAGTAACGCTCCAGAGATTCCTTCTCGGCAGCGGTAACATTAATAATACCGGCAATGCAGATATTTGTCCCGACGGCCATATTGATGCCTTTGATCTCACTGCACTAAGACAGATGATACTCGGGATCCATAACTGAAAATAACAGCCTCCTATGTAAGACCATAGGAGGCTGTTATCATTGAATGACTGTATTTTTATTCAGGTATCAGCTTATATTGCCGGTGATAGTAAGAGTTGATATACCGGGCTGAACGCTCCATATACCTGTATCCGGATCCTGTGAGAAGGATGCAGCAGGAACAGTTATCTGCCCCGGAAGAGATGTGAACGAGCCGCTTGCCTGGTCATAGGTGTAATTTGCAGCAGTCCACTCTGTGCCATTGAAGGATGCTCTGAGGTTTGTGAGAACAGGATCAAATACATCTGTGAATATCACCTCATCTGCTTCATCAGCAGGAGCACTTCCGGAGTTCTGGATAGTAAAGGTGTAGGTCACTGCACCGTTCTCCTCAACAGCAACAGGACTAAGAGACTTGCTGATAGTCAGTACAGCGCCTTCCTCAGAAGAAATATTTGCCTGAGCAGATACACCTGTTATGCCGGTGCCGGTAATATCAGCAGTATTAGTGATAGAAGCTCCGTCTCCAAGAGGAGCAAATTCGTTCACTCTTGCCGCATACACTACAGCAGTATTGCCGCCGGCAGGGACATTAAGTCCGGAAACTATCAGCGGAGAAACAGATGTTTCAGCAGGTGCAGGCTGTGGGAGGCCATTGACGAAATACTGCAATGAGCCTTCGATATAAGTCAGCGGAATAGCCTGCGATGACGTCTCGCCAAAGCTGTAAGCACCAAGATCATCAGTAAGAGTAATATTGTTAAGTGATGCCGAACCGCTGTTTACCATATTTACCACGAAAACTATCTCGTCTCCGGCAGTATATGAATCTGAAACAGCAGTCTTTGTTGCGGAGAGGACTTCGAGTATCTCTCCGGTAGTGATATTTGAAGAGGTCACTGTTCCGTTGTAGGAAAGTGAAGCCTGATTGTAGAAAGCAGCCATAATAATACCTCCATTAGGCGCAGAAGCGCCTGATATCGGGAGGGAGCGTTTCCCTCCCTCACTGTATTATATGCTGCTTCCGCAGAAAGGTGATAAGGGAGAGATAAACAGCGCTTACCTCTCCCTTATCAAAATTTATCTATGCAGTTACCACGGCAGTGTCAGTTTATAGCATTCCCCAGGGATACAGCCATATGTGGTCTCAACGTAGTAGTATTCTCCGCTGAGAGTTATGACTATCGCTTCTGTGCCTTCATCATCGAACCAGTATTCATAATTGGATGATGCAGGCTGTCCGGACTTGTGCTGACCGTAATGGCCGGCTACATCAGGAACATAATCAGCATACAGTGTTGACCAGAGCTCACTCTTTGACTCACAGGTCTCAAGGAGCTTATTGAACTTATCCATAGTGAGCCTTGGCTTGTCAGGAGATATTACTCCTGTAGCAGTCATAAGCTTGCGAAGAGGAGCGCCGTTGGGGTAATAGTCCTTATATGCTTCGATCTCCTCATTAAAGAGACTCTGTCTTCTTTCTATACTCGAAGCAGGTGCAAACGGATTCATGAACGAATCAGAAGTTCCGATAAGCTCTCTTTCAATATTGACGGTTTTCTTTTCGTTGAGATCCGGACCTCTGTAGATCATCTTTTTAGCAGATGGGAACAACGTAACGGTAACAGAATCACAGTCCGTCATCCAATATTCATATACGGTATCACCGTTCTTGTCGGTATATGTCTTATCCGGATATGGCTGTCTGTAGGATAAGAGGTCAACAGTCAGGTCATAATCACCCATAGCCTCATGTATTAATTCAAGCATAAGCGGAAGATCAACATGCTCGTCATATTCATTGAGCTGACTAAGGAACTCATGTTCAAGCCAGTCGTAAGTGCAGTTCTCTTCCTGCTCCCTCTTTCTGAGGCTCAGGAGATTAACTGTCTGGAAGAAGCTGAGATCATTGTCTATTACTTCGCTCTCCTTTACGAGAGGAGCAGTTGCGCTGCCGTTTTTGCGGATGTAAAGAAGTCTGAGGTCAGTTGTTTCAGAAGTTCCGCTTACAATTGATGGAGTTGATGAAGCGGAAGTAGTTGTCGTTGCTGCTGTGTGAATGGTCTTTGAAGTTGTAGTGTTTTCATCTTTTATCATGGCAGATGGGCTTGCAAAGGTAGTAACAACGATCATTCCTCCCTCAGATTCAACGACAGGAGCTGTTGTGGCTGATACAGTTGTTGTAACAATCCCCCCAGACAGTACAGCCGTATGTGTAGTTGAAGCTGTTACATTATTTACAGCAGTAGTTGATTTTGACAGTTCCTTGCTGTTTTCAATGAACGGCTGAGAATTCTCCTCAACTATGACAGGCTTTTCCTCCGTATCATGTACCGTCTTTTTGTTCATTGAAAGTATAACTCCTCCCGAAACAAGTCCAACAGTGAGGAATGCGGCGGCGGCTATACTCAGATTCCTGCTCCAATGCAAATTTTTTGCACGGGTAACAGCATATATCTCAGGAGTACTTTCACCGCTGCGCTTCATACTCAGCTTTTCCATTGTGCTTTTATATATCCTTTCGCCTG
Organism: Clostridiales bacterium Firm_05; assembly: GCA_001604035.1. GTDB lineage: Bacteria > Bacillota > Clostridia > Oscillospirales > Ruminococcaceae > Ruminococcus. The sequence continues at coordinate 17,563 of LVAK01000060.1, read as the reverse complement.
TACGCTTATCTGCTGCCGGAAAAACGGCGGCAATATGCTCTGCACCATCGCTTGTCTGCAAAAGATCCTTTATACTATTTTTCATAAAGCTTACCTCCTTTAAAGAGTGATATCAAGTTTTTCAAGAACAGGTTTCAGACGTTTCAGTGCCCTGCTAAGTCTGTTCCTTACAGTTATAGGATTCATCCCTATGATTCTTCCGATCTCTATTGAATTCCTTTCAAAGAAATACTTCTGAACTATAATTACCGAATCCGGCTCTCCGAGGGCATTTATCTGCTCTATGAGCAGCCTCGTAAGCTCGGAGCGTTCTGCATCGGATGCAATGTCCTCACCTGAAGATATATCCGGAAACTCCTCACAATCAAGCGAAGAGGTCACCTTATCAGTTTTCTTGGCTGAACGGCATATATCTATTGCCCTGCGGCGGGCTGTTGTGCCTATGTAGGCCTTCAGCGAGCCCTCATGAGATGTATCGTAATTCAGCATGACATCGCTGAGGATATCCGATGTACATTCCTCAGCAGCTCTGAGTCCGCCGCATCCTCTCAGAAGCTGGCAGACGATAGTGTATGCATACTGCCAGTATTCATCAAACAGCGCACGATACCCCTCATCTGGTGATGTACGGATCAGTTTCTTTATTTCTCCGTCTGTCAATCATCAGCCCTCCTTTCGTAAGCTTTATGTACATTTCAGCTTTCATTATACACATACGGAGCAGAAAAGTAAAGTGTCGCACTTTAAATAAAATGTTTTTTTCGTTATTATCCACAATATGAAATAACGTTTTTTGCGCTGATTACTGAAAATGCCCCGATCTTGTCATTTGTACACAATTTCGTAACACTTTGTTAAGTATATCTGATATAATATGATTGTATGATGAGTTTTATATGCAGTTAGTGCAGAGACTGCAAAAATACCGTCAAATGTTCTTGCAATAATGAAAGGAGTATGATCATGTCACTACGATCTAAATTCAAAAAAACTATCACAGGCCTGCTCAGCACTGCTATAGTTGCATCTGCTATACCGGCTGCAGCATCAGCCCCTGTTACAAATGCTGCCGGAGATCCGAACTATGCTGAAGCACTTGCCCTGTCACTCTATTTCTTCGACGCAAACGCCTGCGGAGAGAATATCACCGGAGGCCCTCTTACATGGCGTGAAAACTGCCACACCTATGACAGTCAGGCAGATCTGGACAAATCTGAGGGACTTTCATCAAGCGAAAAAGCTGCAATAAAAGCAGCTAACGGCGGTTCATCGATAATCGATGCCTCAGGCGGATATCATGATGCCGGAGACCATATCAAATTCTCGATGACAATAGGCTTTGCAATAACTTCTGTCGCATGGTCCTATTTCTCATATCCTGATGCTTTCGAGAAGGCTGAGTGTACAGGACATCTGAAGTACATTCTCAGAAACGCCTGCGACTACTTTATGAAGACGACCTTCCTCGATGACAGCGGAAATGTTATCGCATATGTTGACCAGATAGCCTCCGAGGGCGAGGATCACAGTATATGGACTGCTCCTGAGACACAGACTATGAACAGAACTGTGTACTGGTCAAGCCCTTCAAATCCTATTGCAGATTCAGCCGGAGAAATGGCTGCTGCATTGGCTTCCAGCTCACTTGCATTTAAAGACAGCGATCCGGAATATGCAGCAGAATGCTTGAAATACGGCAAGGCTCTTGCTAAATTCGCTGATAAGAATACCTCCTACAACGCCAAGGGCAGAGGCGGTATGTATGATGGAAGCGGTTCTCTTAAGGACGATGTTGTCTGGGGACAGCTCTGGTGCGATGTTGCGGAAAACGGCGGAAAGCTCCCGGCAGGATATACTCCTCCGGCTACTCTGACCGGCGATAAATCTTACAGCACCGGCGAATATGACGGCTGGCTCTACTGCTGGAACAAGGTATACAGCGGATATGCTGCTCTTCTCGGAGAGCTTGGCTATGACGGTGACAAGTATACTCACGAAGCTAAAATAGAGGTAGAAGGCACCGGCGGTTCTAAATTCTCAACAAGCGAATATGCTGCTAACTGGGGCTGGGGTTCAGCAAGATATAACTGTGCTCTCCAGGGAATTGCATGGAGAACCGGAGATGCAAACCTTGAAGCAGCTGCAAAGCATCAGATGGACTGCATCCTCAATTCATCAACACAGTATAAGAGTTATTTTGTAGGCTATGGCGACAGCTATCCTACTCACTACCACCACAGAGCTTCTAACCCCGGAAACGGCAATCCTGCTGACAATAGCGCAGCCAAGTATATACTCTACGGAGCACTTCTCGGCGGTCCGGACAGCAGCGGAGGTTATGAGGATCACCAGAATTCATACAGCTGTACAGAGCCTGCTCTGGACTATAACGGCTGCTTCGTACTTGCCTGTGCTCCACTGGTAAGCAAATACGGCGGAGATGCTTCTGCAGTAAAGGCTCTCGAAAAGAGCGCTCCTGAGATCAACGAGAACTATGAGTTCAAGGAGAACGCTAATATCGTTACAACAACAACTACTACACAGACAACGACCACCACAACTACAACTTCTTCAACTCCTGTAACAACTATCGTCAATGTCAAGGACGCTGTAGTACTTGAGTATAACAACGGATTCATTACACTTCAGGGTGATCCCGGTGATGGACTTACAAAGATATATGCGGACCGCAGTACGACCATGTATATCTTCCCCGAGACATATGTTGGTGATACAGTTAACGGACATTATTCCTATGTTTTACCTGATCCGAATAACGACGGAAAGACAGAGTATACAAATGTCACTGAGCTTATCCTCCAGCCTGTAGTGGTATGGGGCGATGCAGACCTTGACGGAAATGTCAAGATGAACGATGCGGTTCTGATAATGCAGTCAATATCCAACGGTGACAGATTCGGTCTGACCGGCTCAGAGGATACTCACATCACTCAGCGTGGACAGCGCAATGCCGATGTTACTGACAGTCATGACGGCATCTCACCTAAGGATGCCCTCAGAATACAGGAATTCCTCTTAAAGAAGATAGCTGACCTCACACCTGTTTGGGTAGTTGAAAGCAACAATAATACCTGATGCAAAAAAGCTGATACCAACTCCGGTTGGTATCAGCTTATTTCTTTTTTATATGCTTGTCAATGAAGCTGTCAGACTCCTCGATCAGTTTACCGTCAGCCTTTTTTGCCAGAAGATCCCAGTTAGGCTTCCTTGAGCCCATATTATGAGAATCGCTTCCGAATATCACCGGAAGCCCGGATTTTATCAGCTTCTTTACGAAGCGGCGTTCCCTGAACGAACCGAAGGCCTCGTTGTTGACCTGAAATACAGCTTTTGCGGACAGTATCTCCTCATAATCCGACTTTGAATAATAATCAAGATATCTGTGGATATGGGCTATAACGACTTTCAGTCCGAACTTAGTGGAGATATCATATATCTCATCGGACATCCAATGCGAATAGGCTCTGTATGGGAGTTCAAGGAGTATTACATCTGTTCCTTGAAATGCAAGCTTCTCTATTTCAGGCAGCTTGCTCAGTCCGTTTTCTATAGCCACCTCTGCACCGAGAATGATATCTCCTACAGCCGGACTGCTCTTTTTTAACGCCCTGAATGCTTCTTCTCGCTTTTTAAGAAATCTTTCAACGCTTTTTTCACGATGAGCATAGAAATGTGGGGTAGCAACTATCCGTCCTACCCCCTGCTCTTTCATAAGCTCTGCCATTGCAAGGGAGGTCTCAACGGAATCCGCTCCGTCATCTATCCCCGGCAAAATATGGCAGTGGTGCTCTGTATGTATCATTTCTTCTTTTCCTTTTTGGAACCGGATCGGCTGCTGCTTTTACTTTCTGTCTTAAGCTCCGGCTTATCGCCGTAGCTGTAGCCATAGTCATATTTATACTTGCTGCTGTAGTATGAACCGTTGCCACGAACCTTTATCTCGTTAAGGATGAAGCCGAGTATATCCATATCAGCAAGTTCGGCTTTCTTCATACATTCGCTTATATCATCGAAGGATGTGGTGCCGTATTTTACAACGAAAAGTGCTCCGGCAACTGAATCCTTTACGGTCATTACATCGCTGACCATATTAACAGGCGGTGTATCGAGTACAATGAAATCGTACTTCTCAGACAAACTGTCGATAAGTGCTGTAAACTGCTCTGAGGCAAGAAGCTCCGAAGGGTTTGGCGGGATCGGTCCTGCACAGAGCACATCCAGTCCCTCGGCAACGTCCTTCTTTATAGCCTCCTCGGCAGTATTCATCTTACCCAGCACTGATGAAAGTCCCTCTGTATTAGTCAGCTCAAAGGTCTTGTGTACAACAGGCTTTCTCATATCAGCATCAATAAGGAGGACCTTATTCTCAGTCTGTGCAAACGCAATAGCAATATTGACTGCTGAAGTGGATTTGCCCTCGCTTGGGTTAGGACTTGTAACAGCTATGGCCTTCTTATTGCTTGTGGACAGAGCAAACATGATATTTGTTCTGATAGATTTATAGCTTTCCACAATGCCGAAGGGCACATTCTCTTCAAGGAGCGTCATCCTTGAAACTTCAGAACTCTTCTTTGAACCACCGAATGCGTGTACCTTTCCGAGAATAGGCTTTTTGTACTCCTCACTGAGCTGTTCAGCATCCTTTACAGAATTATCAAAGAAGTCAATGAGCAGGATCATCATTGCCACAAGCATAAGACCTGCTGCAAATCCGATCACGGAATTCTTTTTCTTATTGGGTGAAACAGGATTCTTATTGACCTTGGCTGTATCGATAGTATTAATAGAGCCGACTCCGACCGCCCTGTCGATATACTCCGGAGCGATCTGTGCAAGGCAGTTGCATATAGAAGCTGATATCTCCGGATCCTTTGTCGTTGCAACTACATTCACAGCACTGGTATCTGTAACAGCTGTTATCTTCAGTGAATTTCTAAGCTGACCTGTGGAGATCTTTCCCTCGTTCACCTTGAAAGCCTTTCCAGCCTTTTCCATACCGTTATTCTCGATGATCTTGTCGCTGAGCGCTTCGAGAACTGCATCATCCTTGAGCACTTCTATATATGTGTTTATGAGCTTTTTTGAGTTATTGATGTCGTTTATCTCGTTCTCATTGTCCTTCATCGTTGTATAGCTCTGGACATACATCGTTATATGTGACGCATATTTCAGAGGAAGGTAGAACTCGGAAACGCAGAAGGCGATGACCGCACCTAATACTGCACCTATGATAAGCCATATTTTCTTTCTCCAGAAAAGAGAAAAAATATTTTTTAGCGAATACGTCTTTGTCATTTATTTTCCTTCCTTCATATGTGTGCTGTTATATTCCTCTGGTGTAGTGAATGTCGGTACCATATCATGCAGTGCAGAAACAGCCATTTCACAGTTATTTGTAAGGGCTGCCTGTTTGAGCGTTGAAAGCTTTTCGATGAATATCTTCTCATCGATCTTTATCTGACTTCCGATGAATATAAGCTTGTTATCAGTCTTTGCGAGTCCCTCCTCATCCATAAGGAGCTCCTCTGTTATCTTCTCGCCAGGTCTTAGGCCTATGAAGCGTATCTCAACATCCTCATAGGGCTTCTTTCCGTACATTCTTATGAGATTCTCGGCAAGTGATACTATCTTGACCGGCTTTCCCATATCAAGAACGAATATCTCACCGCCGTGAGCCATGGTAGCGGCTTCAAGCACCAGCGATGTTGCCTCCGGGATACTCATAAAGTATCTTGTGATATCCGGGTGAGTGATAGTAATGGGCTTGCCCTGCTCGATCTGTTTTTTGAATATCGGTATTACAGAACCGTTTGAGCCGAGAACATTGCCGAATCTTGTTGTAACGTATTCTGTGCTCACTCCCGGCTGCTGTGACATATACTGTACGATCATCTCGCAGCACCGCTTTGAAGCGCCCATTACATTAGTCGGGTTGACGGCCTTGTCCGTTGATATCATCACGAACTTCTCAACATGATAGGCGTCAGCAAGAGTGGCCATATTGAAGGTTCCGATGATGTTGTTCTTTATAGCCTCCATAGGAGATACCTCCATCAGAGGTACGTGCTTATGGGCGGCAGCATGGAATACAACATCCGGCCGGTACTCCTTGAATATAGAATCCATACGGTAATAGTCACGTACTGAGGCTATGAGAACTACAAGATCCAGATCCCTGCTGTGCTCCATAAGGAGCTCCTGCTGTATCTCGTATGCATTGTTCTCGTAGATATCAACTATTATCACCTGCTTGGGTGAATTTCTTGATATCTGGCGGACTATCTCAGAGCCTATTGAACCGCCTCCGCCTGTTACCATGCACACCTTGCCCTGAATGAAATTACGGATGTTCTCATCCTGTATCTTTATAGGATCACGTCCGAGCAGATCTTCGATACGTATATCACGGATCTGCGAAATGATCTTCTTTTCGCCGTTTTCAAAGAGCAGGTCTCCGATAAACGGGATGACCTTTATGGGGAGCTCAGTCTTTGAGCACTTTTCCAGTATCCTCTGGCGGCTTTCCTCAGAAGCAGACGGTATGGCAAAGAGTATAAGCTCGATATTCTTCTCCTTAACACATCTGTCAATGTCAGCAGATGTTCCCTCGATCGGTACTCCATGCATAAACTGACCTGTTTTTTCCGGATCATCATCGATTATGCATACCGGCTCGAAGGGAAGATTATACTGCGGCAGCCTTTTAGTTCCCTCGACCTCTTCAAGTATAAGCTTGCAGGCCTGTCCGGCTCCGATTATCATCGCACGCTTGACCTTAGCCTCTTCTCGGCCAGTCCTTGTAAGAGTTATAAATGCATCCTTGAAAAGATAACGGAACATACATATTCCAAATAGAGCTAAATATAGCTGAACAAGATTCAACAGCAGGTACTGGCCTACATCCAGCATAATCACTGCAAGCGTTGAAAGCACTGTGCCGATCGTTATACCGACCGCACAGCAGACATAATCTTTTCTGCTGAAATATCTCCACATCTTGTTATACGCACCGCAGGATTTAAGGCATCCAACGCTGAGAACGACACTCAATATCATAAAAATTGACAGATACGCCCTTGAGACATTCACTCCGTACAAGCTTAAAATATAATCAGCAAACAGGGCTGAAACAGCTATAATAAAGCAGTCAGCCACCATCAGGATCATTTTCCTGACACTAAATTTTCCAAGATACTCCTTCATACAAACCATTTCCCTTTAGCAAATCATGCTTTATATACTTAATAATATGCTACTATAAAAATATTATATCAGATATAACATTATAAGTCAAATAAAAATACACTTAAAATATGAACACAGCAAATATTTGTCGATATTTACAAATTCAAGAATAAAAAGATCTTTTCATTGCTAAATAGCACGAAATATGGCTTGTCAGCACCAACTCAGCATTAATTTTCTTTACATAGACACAAAAACTATAATTTTACGAAAAAAATTTTTCACAAAATCCTGTCCGATTTGAACATAAGACTCCGAGTGTATGTTATGTAAAGGCTATGACGTATACAAGGCTTTATATAGCCTTATATACTTTGTCATAAATAATCGTATTATGGAGGAAAAAGATGAACAGTAAACACACCAAAGCGTATCACAAAGTCGCAGCTGGACTACTTGCTCTCGTGCTCTCAGCAAGCACTCTGCCAGCTAACACCAATTTAGGAGAAAACATCATCTCTGTAAAAGCAAATGCAGAGGTAACGGAAAGCGCTCCGGTATCCGCAGCAGCAGAATTAGCTTCCGGTTTTTCCATCAGCAGCAGAAACATATACGTTAACGTATCCCTTTCAGGAACAAAATTTGATAAGGATACAAAGGTGATCCTTGACGGAGAAGAGATCCCGTACACAGTAAAAAATGGTGAGCTCACATTCAATCTTGAATGTGCTCCGAAAAAGATCTCAGATGAACATTCACTTACTGTCAGAAGCGGAAATGATATCCTGCTTGACAGAAAGATATCTGCCAAGGAGCTTCTGAATGGCATATGTGATACAGACAGCGAGCTCAGGGCTTCTGCTGAGAATATGCTCAGATACGGTTCAGCCGCACAGAAGTATTTCAATTACAACGAGGCAGTTCCCGCAGATGAGGGCATCGCACCTGCTAAGGATATCAAGCTTCCGACAGAAGGCTTTGACAATGCTTCATTCAATGCCGCTCTCAAGGAAATGAATGCTCCGGTTATATATGACGGAATGAGCATCTGCTTTGATGAAGCACTGACCATGAAAATGCTGTTCAGCGCTGCTGAAGGCTCTGATCTGAATAAGGCGGAGGATTTCGTCCGAAGCAGCATTTCATTAAAGGATTCAGAGATAACACGCAGCGGCAATAAGATATGTATCATTAAAAAGAATATCGGCATCCGTGAGCTCGAAAAGAAGTACCAGCTCACCCTTGGCAAGAAAAAGCTTGATGTCAGCGTTGCACAGTTCATCGCCAATGTTATGGCTGAGAACGGAACAGATGAAGATACTGTTGAGCTCAAAGAGCTCTGCAAGTCACTCTACAGCCTGTATACATCTGCTTCAGAAGCACACGAAAACTATACTGAGCCTGTAAAGGAAGATATAAAGCCTGTATCCTCCACTACATCCACTACAACGACAACAACAACTACCACCACTACAACTTCAGACAGCAGCAATAAAGCTTCAACAACAACTACAACCGCTCCAAAGACTCCGGATCCGGTTGATGAGTCTCTCATAAAGCCTACTTCAATAAAGGGCATCTATTCCTACACGCTGGACGAGAAAATAACAGATACACCTTATATTTCTGTCTGCAATGACAAGATACTTCTCAATCAGCCTAATGAAACGGAGCGTCTTTTACAGCTCTACGATATTAATAACGGAAAGCTGCTTGCTGAAAGAAGTTTCCCATCAGAAGGAGAATACGATTACAAGAGCTACACCCTTTATGATGACTGCATTATCGAAACCGGAAACACAACAGAGTTAAAATACTATGATCTTTCATTGAACGATTTAAAAACTGTTGATCTCTCCGGTGAATCTGATGATGAGATTATGTATAATTACATTAATGCCATATCGTCTTCAGGAAAATATATCTTTTATACATCAACACTCCAAAGCATGAATGAGGAAGTAGCCCCCATTCAGAAAAACTATATCTATAACACCGAAACAAATGAAAAAACCGAAATAAACATAGATTATATCTATACCGCAACCTATAACGAGGAAGATGAGTGCTTTGACTGTACTACAAGCTATATCACTACTGAGGCTGGCTTTGTTAAAGTTGCACTTGACGGTACCGTTACAGAAACAAACTATATCGGAGCAGATTTATTCAGAAACGGAAAAGCGTTTAATTTCAGCAGCGACGGAATGTATATTTCAAATTATGACGGTTCAGAAGCAAAATACGTTTACTATGATATACAAAACGATAGCCTATATAATACAAACGGAAAATATGCTGTTGGCATTAACAAAAACTTAAGATTATATGACCTTGAGAATAACCTTGTATCTGATCCTTTTAAATCAGGCGGATTCAGTTCTTTAGAGTTTGCCGACGACAACAGCATATTCTTCGTCGGAAGAGAATATAACGGAACTCCTTTCTTGAAGGTGATCAAACCTGAAGAATTTGAGATAAATAATCCATTAAGAACAGAAAACAACGTTGATCTCTCAGAACCTGAAAAGATGATCTTTAAAAATCCTTACGGTTCTGATCCGGAGCTTGATGTTGTTCTCAAGGAGATATATGATCGCTATAACATCAAGGTTTTCTTCGAGCTCTCCCGTCAGATGAACAATAAGTGGAACAGCTATATTTATGAAAGCTACTACGGAGACAAAGTTAATAAGGCAAGAGAGATTCTTGATTATCTCAACAACTGGCCAGATGATATTGCTCGTCAGGTCACAAACTATCAGTCAGAAATGTGGATAGTCATCTGTGAGGAATTCCATCCTGAAGCAATTTCATCTGAAAATATAGATCCTGCCGGCATAGCTACAACTTTCAATGGTAAGCCGTTAATAGTTGCAGAAGCATCTGATGAGGATGAAAGATTCTACAGAGGCACACTCGCACATGAATTCATTCATATCCTTGACCAGGGAATAGATTACGCAACATTGGATGCATGGACAGAGCTTTCACCAGAAGATGGATATCTCAATTCATTCGCTAATTACTACTCTGTTGAAGACTATATTTCCGGATATGAAAGTGATCTTTCAAATGTATACTTCCTTGACGGCTACGGACGTGTAAATCCTGAAGAAGACCGTGCAAGGATCGGTGAGTATCTGTGGTACTCATATGAGGATCAGAGACTTGAATCATCTTACGGCAGTGAGCACGTAAGAGCAAAGGCAGAAACACTTGCAAAAATGATGCGTGAGAGATACAGCTGTCTTGAAGAGATCGAGGAAGGCGAGCTCTATCTTGAAAAGGCTCTTGAACTTCCGCTTGCTGAATACGAGCCCTACATAAGGGATGAAGAAGGAGCCGTATCATTCGGTTAATTAAAATTAAGGAGAATAATTATGAATAAATATATCACACCTGAGCTTGATATCATCAGTTTTGAGGCAGAGGACATAATCACATCTTCTGATATCGAATACACAACTGCTGAAAACGAATCAAGCATCCACTAAGACAAACTCCGCACGGCTTACGCCGATTTATAGATCACCGGGCATTGTACATAAGGTCCGGTGATCTTTTTGTTGTATTATCAAGAAGGATATGGTATAATGAATGTATACACTTCGCTTATATAGTACAGTTAAAAATCTCATAAACAAAAAAGAAAAGGATGATCACTTTGAAATACAGCTTCTACGGCTGGGAAGCAGCTGACGTTCCGGCTGTCTCAGATGTATATAAGGGCATAACTGATCCCCGCAGCCTCTATGATGCACTTTCACATATATGGTGCAGATACACCTGCGCCCCCAGGCTTCGTGAAAAATGGAACAAGGAAAACATCACACTTGGGCAGTGCTCCATAACCGCCTTTCTCGCACAGGATATCTTCGGCGGAAAAGTCCTTGGCATACTCCGTCCCGGCGGCAATTATCACTGCTATAACGTCATCGGAGACACAGTTTTCGACCTGACCAGTGAGCAGTTCGGTGATGAGAAGCTTATATATGCCAATGATCCGATACAGCTCCGTGAAATGCACTTTGCCAAAGAGGAAAAACGTCAGAGATATGAATATCTTTGTGCTGAGCTGAAAAAAATCTGTGACAGATAATGATAAAAAAGGTGTGATAAAGTTTATCACACCTTTTTCCGTATCCAGCTGAACTCTTCGGCTCAGGTCTGAACTAAACCGAGCATTTCTCCCTTTTCAGCCCTGTTGGAGGTCTCCCACCATTTTTTCAGGAGCTTCAGCGATAAGATCACTGAGAATACATATATGGAAACAAAAAGAATAAAAGCAATGTAAAGCGGCGCTCCAAAGCCGTCCTTCATTGAATCAGTATTGCAGAACATCATAACGAAAGTCCATGATAGTATCACTAAAATACTCAGAACAGTATACTTTTTCTTGCCGCTGACAGCTACTGCAAGACAAGCCGCCATACTGCCTGCTGCAGAGAAGATCATAACATCTGACAGCACTTCTCCCCCGGCTGAAAAGCAGACCAGAATATTTGTTATGATATCATAAACAAGGCATATCGCCGTCATATAAACAACAGGCACTACAGTGAAAAGCTGTCTGGCTGTTGGCATTGCAGCAAAAACTTTATTTCTCGACATGATAATGCCGGCATTGATCCCCATTATCATAAGTCCCACACGATTCACAAATACTGAACCGAGCATCGAACCGTAATCCGAAGTACCTTTATCCGGCGCAGCAAGGAAAAATGCAATATTAAATCCAAAAAGGAGCAGCAGTGCGATCAAAAATAATAACGGATTGAATGATATCTTCAGGTATAGCCTGAAAGCATTTTTAAACTCTTTCATAATAACACTTCCTCAGTTTTCCCATATTTTCTTCTTGTAATATGATATACTGACTTTCGACGAAACAGCTATCATGAGCATTGAAGCTGCTGCGGAGATTATCCAGACTGCTGCACTCATGCTCTTTACGGTATGCAGGAGAAGCAGATACAAAAGCAGTACCTGAAATAATACCGCACTATATGCCAACAGCCGCACTGTTGTATTCTCTATGAGCCGCAAGAAAACGATGACTGCGATAAGAACCATCTCGCTTATCCACAAAGCAAAGCAGGCTCCGGGAGTATTGAACAAGGAAACTATATCGGCAATATACAATAATGCTGCGATCAGGCTGTACAATAGTACAACGAGTACAGAGACAGCCGTTATTGTGACTGCTGCTTTAGCATATGTATCGAACCCTCCCTTTACTGTCTTAAGGAACTTCCATCCGGGTAAATTACTGCTGTTGACACGTACATCCATGATAAAAAACATATAGGCTGAACAGAAGAAAAGTATAACGCCGATACTTGATACACATAATGCCTCTTCCTTGCCTCCGCTCATAAGAAAAATACTTGTTACGAAAAGCAGAACTGCTGATACAGGTAACAAAAACATACAAATGAATATCCTTACAAGGCTCGTTCCGTAATAGACCTTTACAGCATCCCAGAAAGGAAGCGAATCATTTTTCTTCATAATCCTGCTCCGCCTTTCTGAGTATGCCTATGCTGAGCTGCTGAAGCGTAGGCTGTTCTATAGCAGTGTCCAGTGCGGCAAGCTTTTCGGCATCTTCTGCCAAGGCTATTCCCTCAAAGCTTGTTTTGTTTGAAGTACTTGACAAAAGATACGGTACCGCTTTTTCGCTTACAGAGGCATCGCCGTGAACGAGTATGTACTTTTCTTTCAGGTCTTCAACAAAGCCCTGCTCAATTACTTTTCCGCCGGCCATGAATATAGCATGGTCGGTAACGAACTCCATATCTGCAATGTTATGTGTAGAGAAAATGACCGTCCTCTCCCCGTCTTTCTCTGCAAGGTAATCTCTGAACATATCACAGAGCAGATCCCTTGCAAGCGGATCAAGTGATGAAGCAGGCTCGTCAAGTACAAGCAGACTTGTATCCCTTGCAAGAACTGCTGCAAGGTATGTCCTCATACGATTACCATCGGACATCTTCATAAGCTTCTTCTGCTTTTTTCCGGAAGGATCACCAAGCTTGAACTTATCGCATAATTCAGAAAATTTCTTCCTGTCAAAGTTATCAAATGCAACATCCATGACCTCAGCGACCTTTTTCAGATTCCAGTCCATAGGGAAATAATTTGCGGATGAACAGTAGCCGATCATATTTCTCAGCTCACTCCTGTCGTTATCGGTATATTTCCCGAAATACTCCATTTTACCTGCGTCATTGGCAGTAACACCGCATATAATATCTATGAGAGTTGTCTTGCCTGCTCCGTTTGCGCCGATAAGTGCTGAAGAAAATCCCATGGGGATCTCGATATCGATCCCGCCAAGAGTGAAATCCTTGTATTTTTTTGTTATGTCTTTTATATTCAATGCTGTATCCATAATAACACTCCTTTACGATCAATCTTCAATATCCCACAGAGCCCTCAGCGTTTCGCAGACCTCGTTGTAATCGAGTCCAGCTATCCTTGCTGAGTATATAGCATTTGTGAGATGTTCTTCAAGCTGGCGCATATGCTGCTCGGCTATCATTTTTTCGTCCCTGGCATTTACATAGTACCCCTTACCTTTGGACGCTGTGACTAATCCCTCGGCAGAGAGCTCCTCGTATGCCTTCATAGTCGTTATTACACTTATTTTAAGATCCTGTGCCAGCATCCTTATTGACGGCAAGGGATCCCCGCTTTTCAGCTTTCCGGTAAGTATCTGCTCACGGAGCTGCGAGGCGATCTGTTTATAGATAGGCTCATTTGAGTTCTGATATATTTTCATTCTCATACCTCCTGTCCTCAACTGTTTATGTGTTCTATATACAGTATATAACATATAAACAGCTTTGTCAACTGTTTATATTGCCGAATCTGCGTTTGTCTCCCTCACAATTCTCATCACCATTGCACAAAAAGCTGCATGATTCACAATCAAGCACCGAAACAATTTGTTTGCATTATCTTGAATCTGAAATAATAGTAGATTCAAAATGATAGAAAAAGTTCAAAAAGATGTATACTGTCTGACAGCACACTTTGAAAAATATTGAAACTGCTGCAGCTTCCTGTTTGTAAAAGCATTTCACTGCTCGTTGACGAAACAATGCTTCTTGTAATATACTATTTATGGAACAACTCTCTTTTCATAATATTTTTGTCTGGATAATACTTAACGTTATATCGTTTTGAGAGTTATTTCTATTTTGGATGTTTATGCTCCATTGTAAAACAACGCATAATTATAATAATATAAAATGTTCTGCAAATGAATAATGATTTAAATACACCAGTTGATCATTTTTATTAATAAGTACTTTCATGAATTACATGAAGCAGGAACTGCTAAAGAATATAAAATAATTGGTTGTTATCAAAAATCGTTTGTATGGGAAAAAGGCAATAAAATATATGAAGAATATTATAAATCTGACCTTAAAGCAAATAAGAAAAATTTAAATGCCGATCCACTATATTAAGGAGAATAAATGAATAATAAAAAAAATCATACTCAAATGTTCACTTGTTTTTGTGATATTAATACTATTATATTTTATAGAATGGATGTTTATAGGTGGTAAACGAATAAAAGCTGATTTGGACAACAATTATAAAGAACGTCTTGTTGAAAAATATAGCATACAAGGCGTATCATACGACGATATTGTTTCCTTTGAATACATATCATTCAACAGAGATGGGGCGTATGTTTTAAAACTCAAAAAGAACAGTTCTGTAGAAAAAATCATCAATAATAATCCGCATATTCAAACAACCGAAAAATTAAAACGTTTTGTTTTACTTTATCCAAACAAAAAATATATTCCTCACCGTATTGAAGAAATATGCTGCTTTTATGATAATGACTATTATTATCTGTCTGTGTCAAAAGGCGGTTCTGATTTTGTTTGGGGAATTCGTGATTTATTTGAGAATGAAAATAATAAGCGTTAACGCCTTCTATTCTATTTAAGACGATTAGGCTGTACTATAAAAGGAGGTTATTATGAAAGGATTAAAACCAAGACATATTATTTTTATACTGGTTTTTATATCTTTTATTTCTATAATTTTTTCTTAACAAACCGTTCTACAAGCCTTGTACGCAATAAAACTATTAGTCAGAGCAATTCTATTGCAAGTCATGTTTATTCTATCCTTAATGAACCTAAAAAACGGATTCAAAAAATACTGTAATGAATATAACATCTCAGAAACTAATCCAACTTATATCAGTGGAATCGCTTATTATAATTATTCTCTTTTTGTTGCTCCGAATGATTATTGCTCAGATTATAAAAATGTATCTGAGTATGAAATTTCGTACAGTGATCTTAAAGATAAAAATGAAGACTATTATTGGACAGCAAAAATTGAAAATAAAGAGATAAAAGAAATATGGGTATATTACAAACCCATAGCAAAAAATCAGTTGAAACACTATACCTATGATGAGCAGAAAAACATGATCTCAAATAAAACTGATGACCAATATAAATACATTATTGGTTATTACAATGCAGATGAAGAAGAAACACAAACATCTAATCCATAATTAGTAACGAATTAGCCCGTTTAAAAAATTAGTTAATCAACGGGCTCATTTTGCTATATCACATACGTTTTGCAAAGCTGTTTTCATTTATCAAAATTTTTTTAAAAAAGCACTTGACAAGCAATGCACTTTGTGATATAATATTTAAGCAATGCGGATATGGCGGAATTGGCAGACGCGTATGGTTCAGGTCCATATGTTCGCAAGGACATGCAGGTTCAAGTCCTGTTATCCGCACCAGATTCAAAGAGTGCCTTAGCAAAAGTTATGAGAGAAGCATCAAAAGACTCATAAAGTTTGCTGGGCACTCTTTGTTATTGTAACACATAACTGAAGCAATGTCAATCCGGATTTAGGTCAGACTTCTTCCTGTATCACAGTATGTCAGTTGTAACATCTTCCATGATGTTGTAATTGAACGCACCGTTCATATCGAAGCTGATGTCGATAGACTTATCCTCGTTCTGGTGGACTGTTACCTGACGGACAAGCATTCTCAGGTTAACATTTGAGATATGCCCGTCTGCGAGTATAGTCTTTATCAGCTCAGAAGTGTTCTTCAGCTCCTCACGCCGTTTCTTGCAGACCTCATCATAATGCCGCAGGTCAGCTATCTTCTGTTCGAGAGAATGTATCTCAGCTTCACGTTTTTTCAATCATATCATTGTAGACCTTGGCATGTTCGCGATCATTGATTCATTCAATGATAAGCTGTTCGATCTCGTCACGCTTCTGCTTGATTTTCTCATTGTTGCGTTGTATCTCCTTGTCAAACTTAGGCTTCTCTTTCAGCCAGTTTTTGACGATTTTCTCGTACTTCGCATTCTCGTCCTGTATATATTCAAGCAGCGATACTATTTCGATATTTATCAGTGCATCAAGCTGCTCCTCGCGTACTGAATGCGGAGTGCAGTATTCTTTGCCGTAGCGGTGATTGCTGTTACAGGTATATTCAACATATTCGTTGTCTCGCCACTTTCTGCGTCTTGCGACAAGACTCGCTCCGCACTCGGCGCATTTGATGATACCGGCGTACCGATGAATGTTTCTTCCGCACTGTGATCGCAGATTGATCTTTGACCTCTGTTCAAGCATGAACTGCGCCTGTTTCCATGTTGTTTCATCTATGATAGGTTCGCAGAAGTTTTCATGTTTGAACTGTTCTTCTTCCGGCACAGCAGTTATCGTCTTATATATCTTTGAGCTTACTGTCTTGTGGTTTACAAGCGTACCGTGATACAGTTCATTCGTGAGCATACGTTTCACAGTAGTCTGTACCCACAGATATTTCTTTGAGATGTCGGGCTTGTGGTCGGACAGCTTACGATTGAAGTAATAGTCAGGCGACTTTATGCCGTCCGCATTCATCTTCTTGGCGATGGTAGTGAGACCATAGCCATCGATGTAAAGTCTGAATACCTCGCGGACTATCCATGCTGTTTCTTCATCAATAGTTATCATATCTGTATTCTTATCCTTTACATATCCCATTGGCAGAGTCTCGACTATACCAGTGGTTTTCTGCTTCTGCCGCACTCCTGTGCGGACTTTCTTACTTATATCCTTTGCATAAAAGTCATTGAACAGCTGCTTGAATCCTATGAGCATATCATCATTTTCATTGGTAGAATCTATGCCCTCGGTCACTGAGTAGACCTTTACATTGTTCTCGCGCAGGTGGTCTATAAACAGCGCAGTCTGTGTTCGATGTCTGCCGAGTCTGGAAAGTTCTTTTACTAAAACTATGTCAACCTTTCCCTCATCTACAGCGGTTTCAAGCTGACCTATGCCTTTTCTGTTGAA